>DATCXY010000262.1:0-2217 GCA_036570585.1 Solimonas sp.
GCGATCTCGCCACGGTTGGCGACCAGAACCTTGCTGAATCGGGGCATCGTCTCTCTCGTGCTTTCTATTTATTTGCCCAGCCCGGGCTTCGCTTCTGCATGAACGCGGCAATGCCTTCCGGCGCTTCGCTGCCGCGTACGCATTGCGCGAACTTCTGCGCGGCATCGTCGAGCACCGCATCCATCTCGCGCGTGCCGACGTCGAGCAGGATCTGTTTGGTGAGCGCATTGGCCTGAGGCGCGCACTGCATGATCTGCTTCAGCGTGGCCGAGAGCTTGTCCTGCAGCTCGGCGTCATCGGCAAAATCTTCGTGAACGATGCCAAGCCGCAACGCCTCGGCACCACGAAACTGTGCGCCGGTCAGGCACAGGCGCCGCGCCTGCGTCAGGCCGATCCGCTCGACAACGAATGGCGCGATCTGTGCCGGTGGCAGTCCGCGCGTCGTCTCCGGCATGCCGAACCTCGCATCGACATGCGCGAACGCGATGTCGGATACGCAGGCCAGGCCGAAACCGCCGCCAAGCACGGCGCCTTCGCAGATCGCGATGACGACCTGTGGTGCACCGGCAACCTTGCGTAACATGGTGCCGAACGCACGATTGATGACGGCGACCGCATCGACCTCGCCCGGCGCGGGTGCCTTGATGCCGCCGGCCATCATTGATTTCAGATCGGCGCCGGCGCAGAAATGACCACCGGCACCGCGCAGCACGATCGCGCGCACTTCGCGATCAGCGCGTACGGCATCGATCGCGATTTCGAGCTCGGCGAGCATTTGCGGATTCATCGCATTGCGCGCTTCCGGCCGATTGAGCGTCAGATGCATGACGCCGCGATCGCGCGTCGCCAGCAAGGACTTGAAGATGAAATCGCTCATGTCGGTCCTTACAGGCGTGCGACGCCGTAGCTGTTCGCAAACAGCTCGCGTGACTTGGACTCGCGACATACCGACAGACACAAACCGAGCACCTTGCGCGTGTCGCGCGGATCAATCAGGCCGTCGTCGAACAAACGTGCAGTCGCAGCAAACGCGTGCGATTCCCGGTCGAACTGATCGACGATGTTCTTGCGAATCATCGCCAGCATCTTTTCGTCGGTCTCGCCCATCTGCTTGCCCTGCTTGGCCCACTTCTCGCGCGTGATGATGTCCATCACGCCGGCTGCCTGTTCGCCGCCCATCACCGACGTGCGCGAGTTCGGCCACGCGAAGATGAAATGCGGACCGAAGCCGCGGCCGCACATGCCGTAGTTGCCGGCGCCGAACGAGCCGCCCATGACGATGGTGATCTGCGGCACGGTGGCGTTGGCGACTGCCTGAATCATCTTCGAGCCGTGCTTGACGATGCCGCCCTGCTCGCTTTCGGTACCGACCATGTAGCCGGTCGTGTTCATCAGATAGACGATCGGGATGTTGGACTGACAGCACAGCTGGATGAACTGCCCGGCCTTGGTCGCACCCTTGGGCGTGATCGGCCCGTTGTTGGAAATGATGCCGATCTGATGTCCGTGCAGCACGGCACGACCGCAGATCGTCTGCTGGTCATATTCGGTCTTGAAGTCGAGAAATTCCGAACCGTCGACCAGACGCGCGATCACCTCACGGCAATCGAACGGCTTGCGGTAGTCGGTCGGCACCACGCCGCACAGTTCTTCGACGTCATGCAGCGGCGCACGAATCGGCAGCAGTTCGAGTCTCGGCTTTTGCGCATTCCAGTTCAGGTTCTTCACGATCTCGCGCGCGATGCGAATGCTGTCGGCGTCGTTCTCGGCAATGAATTCAGCGGTACCGGCGACCTGCGTGTGCATCTCGGCGCCACCCAGCTCCTCCTCGTTGGCGATTTCACCAGTCGCGGCTTTGAGCAGCGGCGGTCCGGCCAGAAACACCTTGGCGCGCTTGCGCACCATCACCACGTAATCGGACAGGCCCGGCAGGTAAGCGCCGCCCGCCGTCGACGATCCGTGCACCACCGTCACCTGCGGAATACCGGCCGCCGACAGGCGCGCCTGATTCGCGAACGTCCGTCCACCCGGGATGAACAACTCGGCCTGGTACATCAGATTGGCGCCGCCGGACTCGATCAGCGACACCACCGGCAGCTTTTGCTGAAGCGCGATCTCCTGGATGCGCAAACCCTTCTGCACGCCCCACGGCGTCATCGTGCCGCCCTTGATCGCGGAATTCGATGCGCCGACGATACAGCGCACGCCCGACACATA
>DATCXY010000263.1:0-4966 GCA_036570585.1 Solimonas sp.
GCGATCATCGGTCTCGACAACGCCGTGTTCTGGGGTGTCGCGGCTGCAGTACTTCATCTGGTTCCATACATCGGCGCTACATTCATCGTCGCGCTGTCGGCGATGTTCGCGTACCTGCAGTTCAACAGTGTCGAAATCACGCTCGTGGTCGCCGGCGGCGCGCTCGCGATCGCCGGCTTGATCGGCTTGGGCATCGTGCCGTGGTTGACCGAGCGTGTCGGTCGCATCAACGCGGTGGCGACCTTCATCACACTCCTGGTCTGGGACTGGTTATGGGGCGTGCCCGGCCTGTTGCTCGGCATTCCGATCATGATGGCAGTCATGGCGGTATGCGAACGCGTCGACAGTCTGCGACCGTTCGCCGAACTGCTGGGCGCCGACAAGCGGGGCGTATCGTGAGCACCGCCGCGCGGCAGCCGTCGCCGTTCGCGGTCGTCAATTATGTGGTGCTGGTGACGCTGGTCGTGGCGTCGCTGATCTTCGTGAAGGCGATCCTGATCAGCGCGCTGATTGGCATCGGCATCGGCGTCATCCTCGCGCCGGCGCTGCAGCACCTGCAGCACGTCTACAAGATCCCGCGCGCGGTCAGTGCGGTCGTCATGGTCGTGGCGCTGGCGACGGTATTTGGCGGCATCGGCTACGTCATCTTCCTGATCGGCGAGACGCAGCTGGCCTCGTTGGTGCAGCGGACGCCGGAATTGATCGCACGGCTGCAATCGCGTGCAGACGCGCTGGCCGCCAGCTATCCATGGTTCGATGTCGATGGCACGTTCTCGAAAGCGCCGACCGCCGCCAAGCTGGTCGGCGCCAAGATATTTCACGGTGCGTGGTCCGGCTTCGGCCTGATCGGCGCGCTGGTGTTCGCATTCGTGATCGGTCTGTATACGGCGGTCGAATCGCGCTATTACAGCGGCGCACTGGTGCAGGCATTCCGGCCCGCGCGGCGCGAGGCGGCGGCCGAATTTCTCGGGCAGGCCGCGTCTACCGTACGGTTGTGGTTCGCAGCGCAGCTGATCGACATGGCCATCATCGGCACCCTGACATCGATCGGCCTGTGGCTGGTCGGTGCCGACTACTGGCTCTTGTTCGGCACCCTCACCGGCCTGCTCGGCATCATTCCGTACGCCGGCATCGCCATCGTCGTGCTGTTTTCAGGTCTGGTGACGATGGCTTCGGACATCAGCCGCCTGCCGTGGGTGCTTGGCGTGTTCTTCGTGACCCAGCAGATCGAGGGGCATGTCGTGCTGCCGCTGGTGATGCGCGATCGGGCGCGGCTGCCGGCCGTGCCGCTACTGGTGTTCATGCTGGTCATGGCGAGCTGGGGCGGACTGCTTGGGGTGCTGATGGCGCCCGCATTGTTTGCCGTGCTGCTGCTGGCGTACCGGCGTCTGTACGTCCCGGGAATCGAGGCCGGAAACGGCGGAGCAGGGTAATCATCCGGCCGCAAGTGCGGGTTTATACGTGATATTCGACAAATCAATTGTGATCGAGTAGTGTGCGTTCCGCAGTCGCCTCAAGCAGAGTTATCCGTTGGTAGCCATCTTTTAACCGGGATGGCAGAAATACCCGATGCGTTCCTCTTGACCGTTTGCAACCCTACGGGCGGGTAGTAGCCCGCTTTTATCAACGTTTAAAGGAATGTATCCATGAGCAATGTTTCCACCGGCACCGTGAAGTGGTTCAACGACGCCAAGGGCTTCGGCTTCATCACGCCGAGCGAAGGCGGCGAAGACCTCTTTGCCCACTTCAAGGAAATCCAGGGCACGGGCTTCAAGACCCTGGCCGAAGGCCAGCGCGTCGAGTACAAGGCCGCCCGCGGCCCGAAGGGCATGCAGGCGACGCAGATTCGCCCGCTCTAAGCTGGTAAGCAGTAAATGAAACCGCGGCTTCGGCCGCGGTTTTTTATTGCCTGCGATTTGCCGGCGCCCGATTCAGCTTTCGTCGGGCGGCTCGCGACGGAGCTGGTCCATGCGCTGTCCGGCCGCTTCGGCTTCCGCGGCGGCCTTGTCCTTTTCGGCCTTGGTACGGCCGAAGCGCACGCGATTGTCGGCCGCCTGCCGCTCGGCTTCGATGCGCGCCTTCTGCTTGCGGTGCTTGTTGAGATTGATGATGTCGGCCATGGTTCTTGCGCCGGGGAAGTGGACGGCCAGCATAGCCAAGCTGGGCGCCCGGTGTCCTACGCGCACTGTCCGGCGATGCTGACAGCGGCGTCGGGGCCGCCCCAGATGGCAACGTGCATCGCGCGTTCGACAATGCAGCTTCACCACTGCCGTTGCGTGTCATGAAAGAACCCACCGCCGCCGATGTACCCGTCCGTCCTGCCGCCCAGTGGCCGATCGGCATTCGCTTGCGCTTTCACCCGCGTGCGAACTTGCAGGCGCAACATCGCGCACTGCGCGGCAAACCGTTGCTGGTGCTGTCCAAACTGCAGCTGATGGGACCGAGTCACGGCCAGTATTCGTGGCGTCAGCAGGTGCTGGTGCTCAGCACCGGCAAGCTGGGCTGGGCGCGCCCCGAGCAGTTGGCGCTGCCGCTCGATGATCTTGACGACAGCATGCTGTGACCGGAATCGGCGCCGCGTTCATCGGGCGCTTGGTTAAGTTTCCTATTCTGGTGGCATTCAGCCGGCTGGGGCCGGCACTGCCAGACGGGGATGGTGATGAGATTCACGCGCGCGGGATTGGTGCTTTTCGGGTTTTTTCTTGCTTTTCTGATCCCGGTTTCACAGGCCTCGCCGGAGTTCGCACCGGCCTGGCATCTGCAGACGCCTGACGGCAAGACCGTCCAGTTCCCCGAAGACGCGCGCCATCAACCGTCGGTTCTGCTGTTCTGGCCATCGTGGTGTCCGTACAGCCGCGCGCTGCAGCCGTATGTGCAGGACATCTGGAACGACTACCGCGACGCCGGTGTGCAGGTCTGGACCATCAACATCAAGGAAACCGGCGACGCGGTGCAGGCCATGCACGATCGCGGCCTGAGCTTTCCGCTGCTGCTGAACGGTGACGCACTGATCCAGAGTTACGGCATCACGCGCACGCCGTGGCTGGTGGTGGTCGACGGCAACAACCGCATCGCCTACACGCGGCCGGCACAGGAGGCCTCGCCGGTCGACGTCGCCAAGCAGGTGCGCAAGACGCTCAACGAACTGCTCGGACCGCGCGCCGTGCCGCTGCCGGGCTCATATCCGGCGCCCTACGAGCTGCATCTGCGCAAGCAGCATCAGCCGCCGGCCGGCGCTGCCGAATGGAAGCGTTGGGCACAGAATCAGCTTGCCGACATCGGCGACACCGACATCGCAGCCGGCATTGCACCGCTTGGGCCGATCGCCGACGGGCATGGCGCGATCGAGGCCGCCCGCAAATTGTGGACGCAGCAGTACGGCGGTGAACAGGTGACGATCGCCGCGCCGTACCGCTCGTATCGGCAGAACAATCTCCGGATCATCTCCGGCTCCGCCGTCGCCGGACATCTGGGCGAGGGCCTGCTGCTCGTTGCCGACGCCGATACCGGCCGCGTACGGCGGATCAGCCCGGGCGCAACGGTGCACTGAGATGCTGATTTCCCGACCGGAGTGCTTGATGCGAGCAAAGACGCTGATGCTGTCCGCGATGATGTTCGGCCTTGCGGCCTGCGGCACGACTGCGCAGCTGACGGTTGCCGAAGGCAGTGGCCTGGATCCTGAGTTGCCGCCGCCGCATTCATCGCTGATTCCGACCGTCAACATCGCCACCGCGATCGGTTGGCCGGATGGCGGCAAGCCGCTTGCGGCCAAGGGCTTGAGCGTGGCGGCATTCGCCAGTCAGCTCGAGCATCCGCGCTGGCTGCACGTGCTGCCGAATGGCGATGTGCTGGTCGCCGAAAGCAATGCACCGGCGAAGCCTGACGACGGCAAGGGCATCAAGGCCTGGATCACGAAAAAGGTCATGAAACGTGCGGGTGCCGGGGTTGAAAGCGCCAATCGCATCACGCTGTTGCGCGATCGCAATGGCGACGGCGTCGTCGATCAGCGCACGGTCTTCATCGAAAATCTGAATTCGCCGTTCGGCATGGCGCTGGTCGGCAACACGCTGTACGTCGCCGACACCGATGCGGTGCTGGCGTTTCCATACGAAAGCGATGCAACGCAGATCAACACTGCGCCGCGCAAGCTCGTCGATCTTCCGGCCGGCACCATCAACCATCACTGGACCAAGAATCTGATCGCCAGTGCAGATGGCAGCACGCTTTACGTCACGGTCGGCTCGAACAGCAATGTCGCCGAGAACGGCATCGCGGCGGAGCAGGACCGCGCGGCGATCTGGCAAGTGGACATCGCCAGCGGCGCGCACCGCATCTTCGCGTCCGGCCTGCGCAACCCCAATGGCCTGGCGTGGAATCCGGTGACGGGCGCGTTGTGGGTGGCGGTCAATGAGCGCGACGAACTCGGCAGCGATCTGGTGCCCGACTACATGACTTCGGTGCGTGACGGCGGCTTTTACGGTTGGCCATACAGCTACTACGGCACGCATGTCGACACGCGGGTGAAGCCGCAGAAGCCGGATCTGGTCGCCAAGGCGATCGCGCCGGACTACGCGCTCGGACCGCATACCGCAGCGCTCGGTCTGTGCGCGGCACAGGGCAACAGCTTGCCGGCCGAATACGCGCACGGCATGTTCGTCGGCCTGCACGGTTCGTGGAACCGCAAGCCGCAGAGCGGCTACAAGGTGATCTTCGTGCCGTTCAACGGCGGCATGCCGAACGGACTGCCGGTCGATGTGCTGAGCGGCTTTCTCAGCGCTGATGGCGATGCATATGGACGGCCAGTCGGTGTCGCGATCGACAGGAGCGGTGCCTTGCTGGTCGCCGACGATGTCGGCAATCGGGTCTGGCGTGTCACTGCGGCGCCTTGAAGCGCACGCACGCCATCATCATCAGCGGCCGCGCGAACGCTCGACCAGCTCATACGCTGCGGTGATCTCGCGCGTCT
>DATCXY010000264.1:0-9766 GCA_036570585.1 Solimonas sp.
CGCCGCCATTGGTCAGGGCAATACCGCAGCGGGTAGCGAAAGCGCGGCGGTGGGCTATTTGAACACGGCAGGGGGAGACTTCAGCGCGGCGATTGGCAGCTACAGCAACGCAGGCGCGAATTTTTCGCTGGCGATTGGCAATTCCAACAACGACGCCACCGCCACGCGCGTAGAGGCAGGCGCCACCAACGGCATGGCCATTGGGCGTGATGCAGCAGTGGCAGCGGCGGGTGTGAGTGCCATGGCCATCGGCACCAGCACGCGTGCTTCAGCGTCGGGCGCAACGGCGCTGGGGCTTGGCAGTGAGTCAACAGGAACCAACAGCACGTCACTGGGCGTTTTCAACGACGCGCAGGGTGCCAGCAGCCTGGCCGTGGGTCAGGGCAATGCTGCGCAGGGCGACCGTAGCGCAGCAATGGGCTTTAGAAACATCGCCGATGGCAACAGCAGCGCCGCTTTCGGCACTAACAGCATCGCCAGCGGGGATTATTCGCTGGCGCTGGGCAGCTCTGACCAACCCGACACCGGTGCGCGCGTGGCGGCGGGGGCGACCAACGGCGTTGCCATCGGCCGCAATGCGGCAGTGGCGGCGGCGGGCGTGGATGCGATTGCCTTCGGCAGCAATGCGAGCGCGATCGCCGCCGGCAGCGTGGCGCTGGGCCTAGGCTCGGTAGCGGATCAGGCCAACACGATTTCGGTAGGCGCGGCGGGCAGCGAGCGTCGCATCGTCAACGTCGCGCAAGGTACGAGCGGAACCGATGCCGTGAATCTCGACCAGCTCAACACCGCGATTTCGGGTGTCAGTGCCGACACCAACCCGCTGGCGGTGAGCTACGACGACAACGACAAAGACAGCATCACCCTGCAAGGCACCAGCGGCACGACCAAGATCACTCAGCTCGCGGCTGGAGATTTGTCGGCCACGAGCACCGATGCCGTCAACGGATCACAGCTCTACGCAACCAACCAGAACGTTACGCAGAACACCAGCGACATCAGCGGTCTCGACACGCGGGTCACGATCAATGAAAGTGAACTCGAAACCAACACCAACGACATTGCGGTGCTCGACGCGCGCGTATCCGATCACGACAGCGCGTTTGCCGGCATGGTGGCGGCGTTCGGTGGCGGTGCGGCATTGAGTGGCGGCGTATTCACGGCGCCGACCTATGTGATTCGGGGAGGAAGCTACAGTGACGCCGGCTCGGCGTTCGCGGCCGTCGACAGCGCACTGAGCGGTCTGGACAGCCGCGTCAGTACCCTGGAAGCACTGCCGCCGGGTGGCACGGGCGCGGCCGGCGCGAGCGCATACGACATTGCCGTGGCCGAAGGGTTTTCCGGCACCGAGCAGCAGTGGTTGGCGTCGCTGGTCGGGCCGCAAGGGTCTCAGGGCGAGACCGGCGCACAAGGCCCGCAAGGTGAAACGGGAGCCATTGGAGCGACGGGCGCTGCTGGTCCGCAAGGGCCTCAAGGCGAAACCGGAGCCACCGGCGCCACGGGTGCTGCCGGTCCGCAAGGCGAAACCGGTGCAGCCGGTTCGCAGGGGCCGCAGGGTGAGACGGGAGCGACCGGCGCCACGGGCGCACAAGGCCCGCAAGGCGAAACGGGCGCTACTGGTGCGCAGGGCGAGACGGGGGCCACCGGACCTCAAGGTTCTCAGGGCGCAACAGGCGCAACAGGCGCTGCCGGTCCGCAAGGCTCACAAGGCGAAACCGGAGCCACCGGCGCGCAGGGCCCTCAGGGCGAGACCGGGCCGCAGGGTATTGCCGGTGAGGATGGTTTGAGCGCGTATCAAATCGCGGTGAACCAAGGCTATGAAGGCTCGGAAGCGAACTGGGTGCGTTCGATGCGCGGCTGCGGTTTGGGCACGCAGGACACGGCCATTCAGTGCGGGCCCGGTGCGCAGGCACAGGGCGATGGCAGCGTCGCCATCGGCGACAGCGCGCAAGCGCAATCGGGTGGTGGTATCGCGCTCGGCCAGAACGCCACCGCCGTACAGTCCAACTCGGTTGCCATTGGCGCGGGGGCGACCGCGCAGTCGTCGGTCGCCGTCGGTACCGGCGCACAGGCCACGGGCCTGAACACCACGGCGGTGGGCGACAACGCCGTGGCGTCCGGCGCGCACGCCGTCGCGATCGGCAACGAAGCCACGGCCACGGCCGACAACAGCGTGGCGCTCGGCAACGGTTCGGTCGCCGATCGCGCCAATACGGTTTCGGTCGGCGCGGCTGGCCAAGAGCGACAGATCGTCAACGTCGCCGCCGGCACGTCCGACACGGATGCAGTGAATGTGGCGCAGCTCAACAAGGCGACCGCCAGCGCCGTGCACTACGACGTCAACAGCGACGGCAGCATCAACTACAACTCGGTGAGCTTCGGCGACCCGAGCGGGACCGGCGGGCCCGTGAGCCTGCACAACGTCGCTGCCGGCACGGCGCCGACCGACGCGGTCAACGTCGAACAACTGATGGATGTGCGTGATCACGTGCTGCACCGCCAGCAGAAGTATCGTGATGAGGCCAATGCCGGCATTGCCGCGGCGATCGCGATGGAAGCGGCGCCATACCTCCCGGATCACATCACTTACGCCATTGGCAGCGGCTACTACGGCAACCAGGGTGCGATCGGGGTGACGTTGCGTGCCACGGCCGAGAACGGCCGCTGGAGCGTGACGACCGGCGCTTCGACATCGGAGCATGGCACGGCGTTGCGCCTCGGTGTCAGCGGTGTGTTGTGGTGAGTTCAGGACCGCGCAAGATGAAGATCAACGAGAACTCGATCAGGGCCATCACCATCATTGCCGCTGCTGCACTGTTGGTTGCTTGTGCTGCCACGCGCTTGCCACCCGATGCGCGCGGCGTGTCGTTCCCGGTGCGCGCGGATTCGTATCTGCGCGAGGGTATTGTCGTGGCGCCGGAGACCGTGCGCGGCATTCGCCCAGGCATGAACAAACCTGAAGTTCGCCGACAGCTTGGCAATCCACATTTCACGGAAGGACTGTTTGGCGTCCGCGACTGGAACTATGTCTTCAAGCTGGCAGTACCGTCGGGTGGCGTGCAGGAGTGTCAGTTTCAGGTGCAGTTCGATACGCACAACCGCGTGACGGCGACGTACTGGCAGACCGCAGCTTGCGAAGCCGCAGCGATGCCCTCCACGGTGCCGCCATCAAATGAGTTGGTCACTGGGGCGAAGGCTGAGGCGCAGGCGTTGACCGTCGAGCCTGCCCGTGCGGCGGACTGGTCGCAGAGCGATCTTCGCTTCGCGTTCGGACGCTCGGACCTTGCCGGCCTGCGTGACGAAGATCGTCAGCGGCTATATGTCTTCGCCGCGCAGATCGGTGGACGCGCGGACACGGTGCGGCGCGTCAAGGTGGTTGGCCATGCCGATCGCATTGGCAGTCGTGAACGCATATACCGGCGCTCTCTGGCGCGTGCCGAGGCTGTAGCCGAGGTGTTCGTCGCCAGCGGCGTCGATCCGGCGCGCATTGTGATCGTGGCCAAGGGCGACGCTGAGTCGTTGACGGCCTGTGGTGCACCGCAGCCGCGCCCGGCGCTGATCGCCTGTCTGGCGCCGGACCGGCAGGTGACGGTCGACGTGCAGACGGCGCAACGGTAGGAGAGCAGGCATGTTCTGGACTGGACTGATTCTCGGCATGATGTTGGGTAGCGTGGTCGGTGCCGTGGGCCTGGCGTTCATCGCCATCAATGCCGACCACCGGCGCTGAGCGCGGGGGATCTGCATGCGATATCACCTCGGCTCTGCTGCGCATGCCGCGGCTTTCTCTCTGCGCTGGCAGTCGCAAGCCTATAAAATCCGCAGGCGAAGCGTTTGGAGCCTGGGGATCATGCTGGAGGAAGCTACGGTCATAGTTGCGGATGATCATCCGATGTTTCGTGTTGCGCTGCGCCTCGGCGTGGAGCGTATCGATCCTGCGGTGCGGGTCATCGAGGTCGACTCGTTGACGGCGCTCAAGGATGCCGTGCGCCGTCATCCCGAGACGAAGCTGGTGCTGCTCGATCTGATGATGCCGGATGTGGAGGGACTCGCGTCTCTGCAATACCTGCGCGGTGAATGGCCGGACGTGCGCGTTGCGGTGATCTCGTCGCTGCAGGATCGTGCCTGGATCCGTTCGGCGGAAGCGCTCGGCGCAATTGCCTTCATTCCCAAATCCACGCCGGCCGTGCAGATGCAGAAGATTCTCGACAGCCTGCTGACGAACGGGCACTGGTGGCCAGCAACCGCCGAATTGCCGACGATGCCCTCGACGCTGTCGTCACTCGATGACCGCTTCAACAGTCTGTCGCGGCAGGAACTGCGCATCCTGCTGTACATCAAGGAGGGCCGGCTCAACAAGCAGATCGCCGACGATCTCGACATCCGCGAATCGACGGTCAAGACGCACATCACCGCGCTGCTGCGCAAGCTCAACCTGCGCAGTCGCACGCAGGCCGCGGTGCTCGCACAGCGGCTGCTGGCGGGAACCTGAAACCAATCCGGGCGGCGCCACCGTAGCCAAGGTGCGGCAGCGCGCCGCATAATCCGCGGCCCTTGTGCCGGTCTGTGCTGTGCTCGCCATGAATCGCTCCGCCGAAACCGATGTACTCGTCACCGTGCGCGATCTGGTGCGCTGGGGTGCGAGCCGCTTTCACGAAGCGGGTCTGTGCTTCGGTCACGGTACCGACAATGCGCTCGACGAGGCGTTTCATCTGGTCTTGCACGCGCTGCATCTGCCGGCCAACGTACCGGCGATCTATCTCGAAGCGGCGGTCACTGCGCGCGAGCGCACCGCGGCGCTGAAGTTGCTGCGCGCGCGCATCACCACGCGCAAACCGGCGGCGTATCTGCTCGGCCGCATCGAGTTCTGTGGCCTGGAATTCGAGATCGACGAGAACGTGCTGATTCCGCGCTCGCCGATTGCCGAGATGATCGCGCGCGGCTTTGCGCCGTGGCTGGATGCTGGGCCGGCACGCGTACTCGATCTGTGCACCGGCAGCGGCTGCATCGGCATCGCCTGCGCGGTTGCGTTTGAAGATGCGCAGGTCGATTTGGCCGACATCAGCCCGAAGGCGTTGGCGGTTGCGCGTCGCAACGTTGAAAAGCATGTGCTCGGCAACCAGGTGCGCGTCATCAAGTCGGACGTGTTCGATGGCCTTGTCAATGAAGTCTACGATCTGATCGTCGCCAATCCGCCGTATGTGCCGACCGCCGAGTGGAAAGCGCTCGCCGCCGAATACCGGCACGAGCCGAAGCTGGCTCTGGCGGCTGGTGGTGATGGCATGGATATCGTTGCGCGCATTCTTGAAAACGCGGCGCGACATCTGAGCGGCGACGGTTGGCTGGTTTGCGAAGTCGGCGGCAGCGTTGCCGAATTCGAGGCGCGCTGGCCCAAGCTACCGGTGACGTGGGTCGAGTTCGAGAATGGAGGTGATGGCGTGTTCATCATCTCGCGTGCCGATCTGGTCGAGCATATGAAATGAGCGGAAACACATTCGGCAAGCTGTTCTGCGTGACCAGCTTGGGTGAAAGCCATGGTGGGGCGATCGGCTGCGTGGTCGATGGCTGTCCGCCGGGGTTGGCGCTGTCGGAAGCCGACATCCAGCCGGATCTCGATCGCCGCAAGCCGGGCACGTCGAAATTCGTCACGCAGCGCAAGGAAGCCGATCAGGTCGAGATTCTGTCCGGTGTATTTGAAGGCCAGACCACCGGCACGCCGATCGCGCTGGTGATACGCAATACCGATCAGCGCAGCTACGACTACGAGAAGATCAAGCAGGTATTCCGACCGAACCACGCCGATTACGCCTACGTGCAGAAGTACGGCATTCGCGATCACCGCGGTGGCGGCCGATCGAGTGCGCGCGAGACCGCGGTGCGCGTTGCTGCCGGCGCGATCGCGAAGAAATATCTGCGCGAGAAGTTCGGCACCGAGATTCGCGGTTGCGTCGAACAGATCGGCGCGATTCATTGCGGCGGTCGCGACTGGGCGAGCGTCAACCAGAATCCGTTCTTCTGCGCCGATCCGGCGCGTTTGCCGGAACTGGAAGCGCTGATCGATGCGCTGCGCAGCGAAGGCGATTCGATTGGCGCCAAGCTCTATGTCGAGGCGACCAAAATTCCACCGGGCCTCGGCGAGCCGGTGTTCGATCGGCTCGACGCCGATCTGGCGCATGCGCTGATGTCGATCAACGCGGTCAAGGGCGTCGAGATTGGTGATGGCATGCAGGTCGCCACGATGCGCGGCACCGAGCATCGTGACGAACTCTCGCCTGAGGGCTTTCTCGCCAACCATTCCGGCGGCATCACCGGTGGCATCTCCAGCGGCCAGACGATCTACGCGCGTTACGCGATCAAGCCGACGTCGAGCATCACCACACCCGGCAAGAGCATCGACGAAACCGGCCAGGGCACCGACATGCGCACGACTGGTCGACACGATCCCTGCGTCGGCCTGCGCGCAACGCCGATCGGCGAGGCGATGCTGGCGCTGGTGCTGATGGACCACTGGCTGCGCCATCGCGGCCAGAACGCGGATGTGGTCGCCGCGCCTTCGCGCATTCCGGGCGAGGTTCCGTAACTCGTGTCCACGTCGTCCGCAGGCGTGGCCCGCCTGCCGTGGCGGCTGTCCAGCTTCTATTTCTTTTACTACGCGACCGTCGGCGCGTTCATGCCGTACTGGGCGCCGTATCTGGCGGCGCGTGGCTTCAGTGCGGCACAAATGGGTATCGCGTTCGCACTGATGGGCTGCGTGCGCGCCGTGATACCGCTGGCCTGGGGCTGGTATGCCGATCATCGCGGCAAGCGCATCGGCCTGATCCGCGCTGCGAGCATCAGTGCGCTGCTGCTGTTCATGACCATCCCGTTCGTGCCCGGCGTGTTCTGGGTCGGCGCGGTGATGGTCGCGTACACGCTGTTCTGGCATGCGCTGCTGCCGCAGTTCGAGGGCGTTGCGCTCAGCCATCTCGCGGCGCGTGGCGGCGATTACACGCGTGTACGGCTGTGGGGTTCGATCGGCTTCATCGTCGCCGTGCTCGGTCTCGGCATGCTGCTGGAGCGCACCGGCACGCTGGCATTGCCGTGGCTGGTCGCCGTGTTCTGGCTCGGCATGGCGATCTCGACCTGGCTGGTGCCCGAGCCACCGCAGTTGGCACCGACGCGCAGCGCCGCAGCAAGCTCGCTCACCCGCGTCATGCGCGATCCCGGCGTGATCGCGCTGCTGCTCGTCTGCTTCTGTTCGCAACTGAGTTACGCGCCGTACTACAACTTCTTCACGCTGTTCGTCGAACGGCACGGTCATCCGTCGCAGTTGATTGGCCTGTTGTGGTCACTGGCGGTGCTTGCCGAGATCGTGATGTTCTTCTACGCGGGGCGCATCATCGCGCGCTGGGGTGCGCGGCGGGTGATGATTGTGGCGATGGCAATGACCATGCTGCGCTGGTCGCTGACGGCGCTGTGCGCCGATCACCTTGCGGTTCTGGTGATCCTTCAGTTCGGTCATGCATTCAGCTTCGCCGCGTATCACGCGGTGGCGATGCGTTATGTGCAGAGCATGTTCCCCGGCGCCTTGCAGGGCCGCGGGCAGGCGATCTACAACGCGGCAGCCTACGGCATCGGCGGTTCGATCGGCAGCGTCACGTCGGGGTTTCTGTGGTCGGCACTATCACCGGAAGCGGTTTTTCTCGCAGCCGGCGGCATTGCAGCGATTGGCTGGTGGATCGCCTATCGCAAACTGCCGAGGCTTGAGGTTTGATGATCGGGCGGCTCAGTCCGGCAAGCCCGTGGGCAGATGATTCAATTCCGCGCGCAGCGCGCGCGCCGCCGCTGACGCAGTGCGGTGCTGGTGCCAGACGCAGCCGAGATCACGGTGCATGACCAGCGCGGGCACCGGCAGGCGACGGATCGAATCGTCGATCACCGAATCCGGCAGTACGCTCCAGCCCAGGCCAATGCCGACCAGCATCTTCAGCGTCTCCAGGTAATTGGTTGTGAGCCGGATGCGTGGCGTCAGATCGTGCTGTTGTAATGCCTGCGTGACGATGCGCCGCGTGTAGGTGTTCTCGTCGGGAAACACCGCCGGATGATCGGCGAGATCGTGCAGGCGCAGGCGTCGCTTTCCCAGCAGCGGGTGGTTCGGTGCGACGACGACGCTGAGCGGATCCGGCCAGATCGTCTGCATCGCCAGTTGCGCGATCGGCTGCGAGGGCAGGGTGACGATGCCGAGTTCGAGCTTGCCGGCGAGTACGCCTTCGCAGGCGATCTCCGAATCCATGAAGTGAATGTCGAGATCGACTTCGGGATAACGCTGCGTGAAGCTGCGCAGTACCGGCGGTAGCCGATGCAGGCCGATGTGGTGGCTGGTGCCGATCGACAGACGTCCGCCGATCTGGTCGTGCAGTTGCGAGAGCGCGCGCCGTCCATCCTCGATGTCTTGCAGGGCCTTGCGTGCGTACGGCAGCAAGGCTCGCCCGGCGTCGGTGAGGCGGACGCGACGACCGATACGGTCGAACAGCGACTGGCCGATCTGCTGTTCGAGCGTGGTGATGCGCTTGCTGATGGCCGGTTGCGACAGGTGCAGCGCCAGCGCCGCCTGCGTGAACGAGCCGCTGTCGGCGATTTCGGTAAATGCGGCGAGTGCCTGGGTATCCATGTTTCCGGCCCGAAAAATTCCACTCATTCTAAATTGGAATGGAATACATAAAAACGATTCATTGGAGTTATCAAGAGGCGACGCCTAGAATCGCCGCGCATCGAGAACCGCCTTGCGCAGGAGAACCGTGATGACTGCCCGCACGCTGTACGACAAGATCTGGAACGCCCATGTGGTCGAGGATTTCGGCGCCGATTCGGCGTTGATCTATATCGACCGACATCTGGTCCATGAAGTGACCAGCCCGCAGGCGTTCGACGGCCTGCGTCTCAATGGCCGCAAGCCGTGGCGCCTGGCCGCGAATCTGGCGGTGCCGGATCACAATGTGCCGACCGTCAACCGCGCCGCCGGCATCAAGGATCCGATCTCGCGCGCGCAGCTCGACGCACTGGACAGCAACTGCGCCGAGTTCGGCATCACCAAGTTCGATCTGATGGACGTGCGTCAGGGCATCGTCCACGTCATCGGCCCCGAGCAGGGGGCGACGCTGCCGGGCATGACCGTGGTTTGCGGCGACTCGCACACTTCGACGCACGGCGCGTTCGGCGCGCTGGCATTCGGCATCGGCACCTCCGAAGTCGAGCACGCGCTGGCGACGCAGACCCTGGTGCTGAAGAAGGCCAAGACCATGCTGGTGCGGGTCAATGGTCACGTCGGCCCCGGCGTCACCGCCAAGGACATCACGCTGGCGATCATCGGCCGCATCGGTACCGCCGGTGGCAATGGCCACGTCATCGAGTATGCGGGTGAAGCGATCGAGGACCTCTCGATGGAAGGTCGCATGACCCTCTGCAACATGGCGATCGAAGGCGGTGCGCGCGCCGGCCTGGTCGCGGTTGACGCCAAGACCATCGCCTACGTGAAGGGTCGGCCGTTCGCACCGAAGCCCGAGCACTGGGGTGCGGCCGTCGCGTACTGGCAGACGCTGAAGTCCGATCCGGGCGCAAGCTTCGACAAGACCGTCGAGATCGACGCGACGACGATCCAGCCGCAGGTCAGCTGGGGCACGTCGCCGGAAATGGTGCTGCCGGTCGGTGCGCAGGTACCGAATCCGGCCAACGAAGCCGATCCGGTCAAGCGCAGCGGCATGGAAAAGGCGCTGGTCTACATGGGTCTGAAGGC
>DATCXY010000265.1:0-1990 GCA_036570585.1 Solimonas sp.
CCGGTGCTTCCGGCGAGATCCGCGAAGTCGGGCCGATCCAGTAGCGATCGAGCATCAGATCGCCGACCACCAGGACACGAGCTTGCGTGAAGTCCGGGAGCTCGGCGCTCATGGGCTCAAATATGCGCGAGCCATTCGGGATAAGTGTTGCTCTGGCCCTGCACCAGCGCGAGGTACGCTGCCTGCAGCTTTTCGGTGATCGGACCGCGACGGCCTTCGCCGATCGGACGATTGTCGATCTCGCGAATCGGCGTGACTTCAGCGGCGGTGCCGGTGAAGAACGCCTCGTCGGCGATATAGACCTCGTCGCGCGTGATGCGTCGTTCGACGACCTTGTAGCCGAAATCCTGTGCCAGCTGCATGACCGTGCGGCGCGTGATGCCGTCGAGCGCGCTGGTGACATCCGGCGTGCTGATCACGCCATCGGTAATCACGAAGATGTTCTCGGCACTGCCTTCGGCGACGAAGCCTTCCGGATCGAGCATCAGCGCTTCGTCGTAGCCGTCGCGCAGCACTTCATTGAGCGCCATCGACGAACCGAGGTAATTGGCGTTGGCCTTGGCACGACACAGCGAGGCGTTGACATACTGGCGCTGGAACGAGCTGGTCTTGATGCGGATACCGCGCTCCATGTTGTCCGCGCCAAGGTACGCGCCCCAGGTCCACGCCCCGACGATCACGTGTGTCTTCAGGCCCGACGCGCGCAGGCCCATGCCTTCCGAGCCGAAGAACACCATCGGCCGCAGATAGGCGGAGTCGAGCTTGTTGGCACGCAGGACTTCCTTCTGTGCGTCGTTGATCTGCTGCTGCGTCCACGGCATGTTCATGCCGAGAATCTTCGCCGAGTTGAACAGGCGCTTGGTGTGGTCTTCAAGGCGGAAGATCGCGGTGCCTTCGGGCGTCTGATAGGCACGCACGCCCTCGAAGCAGCCGACGCCGTAATGCAGCGTGTAGGTCAGCACATGCGTGGTGCATTCACGCCAGGGCTTGAGCTCGCCGTCGTACCAGATAAAGCCGTCGCGTTCAGCAAATGAAGTCATCGCAGCATTTCCGCCTGAGCTGTGTGAAGGCGACGCCATCTGCGCGTCGCCGGTCGGGAAAGGGCGCAATTATAGGGAATCGCCAGACAATGCCTATTACGCTAAACCCCTATTTCCGGCACTTGCACCGGTGGCGTGCAAACCGCAGCATTGCGCGCTCGCCTCGCCGATCCGCCACTTGTGACCGAACCCGCTCTCGTCCTGCCCGATCCGGCTGAAGCCAACGCGCCTCGCATCCTGATCGTGCGGCTGTCGGCGCTGGGCGACATCGTGTTCGCGACTTCGATGCTCGATGCGCTGCGTCAGCGCTGGCCGCAGGCCCGGATCAGCTGGCTGGCGCAGGCTGGTTTCGCCGGCATTCTCGACGGCGACCCGCGCATAGCCGAGGTGATTCGTGCGCCTGCCGATCTGTTCAAGTCGCCTGCGGCGCTGCTGCGTCTGCGCCGCGAACTGCGCGCCCGCTCGTTCGACTGGGTGTTCGAGGTCCAGGGCCTGTTCAAGTCACGGCTCGTGGCGCGGCTGGCCGGCGGCTACCGCGTCGGATTCCGCTCCAAGGAGCCCGCGCAGTTCTGGATGCATGCGCTGCTCGACAAGGGCGGCGAGCCGGCCGACATCGGTTCCGAATACCGCTACTTCGCCGAAGCGGTCAGCGGCGAGCGCGCCGACACGCCGCGATTGATCGTCACGGACGCGATGCGCGAAGCCGTGACCTCGCGGTGCGGTGCGCTCGGGCTCGACCACTTCGTCGCGATCTGTCCGTTCACGACGCGGCCGCAAAAACACTGGCCGGAAGACCATTGGCCGGCGCTCGTGCAGCGTCTCTCCGATGCCGGACTCGGCCCCTGCGTGATGTTCGGCGGCCCCGGCGATCGCGTGGCCGCCGCGCGCATCGCCGCGGCCACGCAGGCGCCGCTGATCAATCTGGCCGGCGAAACCAGGCTCGCGGAACT
>DATCXY010000266.1:0-10580 GCA_036570585.1 Solimonas sp.
GCGCTTCCGCATCGCCGACACGCAGATTCGCGACCAAGCTTCACCACATCGTTATCTGGCCATTTACGAAATTGAAACCGACGATCCACAAAGCTTCACGCGCGCATTGCTTGCCCGCGCTGGCACCGAGTTGCTGGCGACGAGTCCGGCACTGGCAGCGGATGCGTCGGCCTATCTCTGGGAGCACATCGAATGACTGACACCAAACCCGCCGTCCCCGCTGCGCCGCTGCCATGGCCCGCCGACGATTTTTCCGTCTACGGCCCGGTCGAGCAGCGCGCCGTCGGCAAGATCCAGCATTACGTCGGCCGCGTGATGCAGCGCAACTGGACGTCGATTCCGCACGTCACGCACAACGACGAAGCGGAGGTCAGCGGCTTCGAGCAGCGCCGCAAGCAATGGAACGCGGCGCATCCGGACCAGAAGCGCACGTTGTTGCCGGCGCTGATCAAGGTCGCGGTTGCCTGTCTGCAGAAGTATCCGCAGTTCAATGTCTCGCTGTCGGCCGACGGCGCGACGCTGTTCCAGAAAAGCTATTACCACATCGGTATTGCCGTCGACGTGCCGACCGGCCTGCTGGTGCCGGTAATCCGCGATTGCGACAAGAAGAGCATCGGCGAGATTGCCGACGAAGTCGCACGCACCGCCGAGAAAGCGCGCACCAAGGGTCTGTCGGTGGCCGAGATGTCGGGCGGCTGCTTCTCGCTGTCGTCGCTCGGGCATATCGGCGGAACGAGTTTTTCGCCGATCATCAATGCCCCGGAAGTGGCGATCCTCGGCATCACGCGTACGGCCGAGCGCTTCGTGGCGGATGCCGACGGCAAGCCGGTGCTGAAATCGTTCCTGCCGCTGTCGCTGAGCTACGACCATCGCGTCATCAACGGCGCCGATGCCGCACGTTTCACGCGCGCATTCGCCGAGGCGCTTGAGGCTTTCGAGTTCAATTGAACTACACTGTTGGATTAGAAACGCTTGACTGCGCGCGGACGGATTTGCGTCTGCCGAAGCTGGTTGCCGAACGCTGTCGAACCCAATGAATCAGGACAAGAACATGCAAGCAAAAGCGAAAATCGCCGAAGGCATCGAAGCCGCGACGCTGGTCGAGATCTATCGCCAGATGGCGCGCATCCGCGCCGTCGACAAGGGTATCCAGGCCGGCATGTCGGCCGGCAAGTTCCTGTTTTCGTACTGGCCGTCGACCGGTCAGGAAGTGATACCGGCGACGATCTCGCAGCTGACCAGCGCACGTGACTACATGGTCACGACCTATCGCGGCATCCACGATCAGGTCGCCAAGGGCCTGGACCTCGAAGGCCTGTTCGCCGAGGCGCTCGGTCGTGCCACCGGCGTCAACAAGGGCAAGGGCGGCGCGCCGCACATCTCCGATCCGGCTTCGGGCTCGATGCTGACGACGGCGATCGTCGGCGCCGGCGCGCCGATCGCCAACGGTCTGGCGTTCGCCGCCAAGACGCGTGGCGAAGATCGCGTGACGATCGTCAACTTCGGCGACGGCGCGACCAGCATCGGCGCCGTGCACGAGGCGATGAACTTTGCAGGTAGCTGGAAGCTGCCGGTGATCTTCCTGTGCCAGAACAACCAGTACGGCGAATACACCAAGCTTGCCGATTACACCGCGAGCAAGGACTTTGCATCGCGCGCCGCCGGTTACGGCTTCAAGGGCGTCAAGCTCGACGGCAATGATCCG
Source organism: Solimonas sp. (assembly GCA_036570585.1). Lineage (GTDB taxonomy): Bacteria > Pseudomonadota > Gammaproteobacteria > Nevskiales > Nevskiaceae > Solimonas. The sequence goes on from DATCXY010000266.1 coordinate 1,706, forward strand.
GTTGCGTTCTACAAGGGCATGAAGGAAGTCATCGACGAGATCCGCGCCGGCAAGGGCCCGATCTTCGTCGAAGCCACGACGTATCGCCTCGGTCCGCACGCCGGCGTCGGCGACAACCTCAATGCACCGAAGGATGAGCTGCAGGCCGGCAAGGAAGCCTGGCCGGTGCCGCGCGTCCGCGCGCAGTTGCTCGAATCCGGCATCTGCACGGAAGCGCAGCTCGCCGAGATCGAAGAGGCCGCACGCGTCGAGGTCGAAGCGGCGATGGCGAAGGCGATGGCCGCGCCGGTCACGCCGTCGAGCGAAACCCTGGTCGATGTCTATGCCGACATCAATGACGTGCCGGTGCGTGGCAAGTACCCGAAACGCGAGGCCGAAGTCGAGCCGACCGGCGAAACCAAGAACATGCTGATGCTTGAGGCCGTCATCCAGGCGCAGGCGATTGCGATGGAAGCCGACAAGGGCGTGTTCGCGTTCGGCGAAGATGTCGGCAAGCCGGGCGGCGTGTTCGGCACGTCCAAGGGTTTGCAGGAGAAGTTCGGCGCGACGCGCGTGCTCGACACGCCGATCGCCGAGCAGGCGATCATCGGTGCCGGCGTCGGCGCCGCATTGGTCGGCATGCGGCCGATCGCCGAAATCATGTTCAACGACTTCGCCGGCGTCTGCATGGACCCGATCTTCAACCACGCGGCGAAGCAGCGCTTCATGACGGGTGCGGCGACGCATGTGCCGATGGTGATCCGCATGATGGTCGGCGGCGGCATCGGCGGCTTCGGTGCGCAGCATTCGCAGTCGCTGGAAGCGTGGTTCGCACACGTGCCGGGCCTCAAGGTCGTGATGCCGAGCACGCCGTATGACGCCAAGGGACTGCTGCTCAGCGCCATTTTCGATGACGATCCAGTGATCCATCTGGAATCGATCAAGCTGTTGCGTGGCATCAAGGGCGACGTGCCGCTCGAGGACTACCGGATTCCGCTGGGCGTCGCCAAGATCCGCCGCGAAGGCACGGACATCACGCTGGTGTCGTACGGCTGGCAAGTGCACGAATGCACCAAGGCCGCGGATGAGCTGCAGAAAGAAGGCATCAGCTGCGAAGTCATCGACCTTCGCACACTGGTGCCGATCGACTACGCCCGCGTGCTGGATTCCGTGAAGAAGACGCGCCGCGCACTGGTCGTGCATGCGGCGACCGAGTTCGGCGGTTTCGGCGCGGAGATCGCGAGCACGATCGCCGAAGAACGCTTCTCGACGCTGAAAGCGCCGGTAGGCCGCCTCGGTGCCGCGTTCGCACCGATCGGCTATTCGCGCGACATCGAGATGAACCAGATTCCGAGTGCGCCGGCGATCGCTGCGCGCGTGCGGGAAATCCTTTCCTTCAAGAACTAAAGACAGGCCACACCCATGCCGACTTCACTGACGATTCCGAAACTCGAAATGTCCATGACCGAGGGCACGCTGACCGAATGGCTGGTCGCCGACGGCGCCGACGTCAAGGAAGGCGATCCGATCTACTCGCTGGAAACCGGCAAGTCGGTGCAAGAGATTGCAGCGCCTGCGTCGGGCAAGCTGGTACAGAAGCTGCCGGCCGGCGACGTGCTCGACGTCGGCACGGTGATCGGCGAGATCGTCTGAGCCTGCGAATAAATCTACCGCGCTCGACATCTTGCGCGCCGGCGGTGCTCGCAGTCCTCAGGTACGACAGTACGCTGAGGCGGCTCCACGCCAGCGGCGTGCAAACTGCCTTCGCTCGCTACGATTTCTTCACAGGCTTTGACTTGGCAATGGGTCTGTAGAGCCCTTCAGTCGAAAGTCCTTATCTGCAAAAAGGCCGGGCAATACCCGGCCTTTTTGTTGGCATTTCCGGAATCGTCATTGCGAGGAGGGCGGAGGCCGACGAAGCAATGACGAAGGAAACCCGCCACTGACGCGGCCAACCCACCCGCGGGATGCGTCCTAGGCCGCCGCCCGCCCATCCTCATGCGCCATCCAGTGCACGAAGCGGTGCATCGGATACATCGCGTCGTGCGGGTTGCCGATCGTGCTCGGACCGGCTTCGCCGAGCTGGACGATGCGCTGTGCGCCGCCGCTGGCGAGGCGGTCGCGGTAGTCGGGCATGCGTGCGAACGGATAGAAGCCGATCGTCTGCGTCGCGACGTTGACCCACTTCACGGCGTCGTCGAGCGAATCGACACGCACGACGTTGGCGGTCTTGTTGATCGGGTGGAAGTCGACCGGTTCCTCGGAACGGACGACCAGACCCCTGCCGTCGGTCTTGCCCCAGACGCGGAACTCGTCGTCGATCATCATCAGCGCTTCGATCTGCTCGCGCAGGTCCATGGCCAGCGGCCGGATGTCGCCCGATGCGGCGGCGCGTTCGGCGATGCGGCGCTGCAGTTTCTCGCTGAAGCGATCGACCTGTTCCTGACTGCCCTCGACGTAGACGAAGCGGCTGGCGACGCAGGCTTCCTGATTCAGTGTCATCACGTCGGCGGACGCGAGATCGGCGGCTTTGTCGGTTGCGGCTTCGGATGCGAACGCTTCGCGGCCGACCATCGAGATCGAAGTCTTCGGATCGAACGAGACGAGCTGGAAGCCGGGGCCGAGATACTGGATGACGTTGTTGATCGCGTCGCCGCCGCCCCAGGCGACGATCTTGTCGAAGTACTGCGGGCGATACAGCACCTGTTCGACGCTCGCATCGCCGCCGCGCCAGTAAACGGCGGACATTGATTTGACGATCGGATGATTCGGGTCGATCGCCGCCATCGTGCGCAGGATCGCAACCATCGTGAACGGATCGGCCGACGACATCTTGAACAGGTTGACGGCCTTGACCATCGCGCCTTGCGCGATCGATTTGACCGCGACGCCCGGCGAGTTGCCCGGCAGCACATGGATCAGACGCGGTGCGAACGCGCGCACGAAGCTTTTGCGGCCGGTGAAATCCTGCTTCGGCACCCAGCCATCGAGCGCGCGCGGATCAGGAAAGTTCTGTTCGACTTCGGCCATCAGGATGCGCTTGTCGAGATAGGCGACCGCGTGCCTGGCGGTGGTTTCGACGACGCTGCGCGGCAGGATGTGCGTCGCCGCCATGCGGTCGAAGCATTCCTGCATGTACGGATTGTCGGCGGCGAGCATGCGCTGACCGGTCTCGACCAGAAAATCGACGATCTCGGCGAGCGGCACATTGAGCAGCGGCGGCACTTCGCTGCGCGGATGCACGGCCCGGTTCAGATCGATCGTCGGCGTCGTGAACGTCACGCCGAGATCGCGCGAGCGGTGCTGCGCGTCGCTGCCCTCGACGGTTTCGCCGCGCAGGAAGAACGGCGCGGAGACGACCGGCTGGTGGTCCTTGATGGCGGCGCTCATGACACGCCCCGCACGTATGCGTCGACGGTGCCGGCGCAGCCGATCTTGTCGTCACCCTCGAGATCGGCGTAGCGCGCGATGTTGTCGCGAATGCTCGGCCCCTTGTGACCGCAGGGACAGGGGCTGAAATCGATCGAAATCCTGTCACCGGAAATGACGCCGCCCCAGCGACCGTCGATCGACAGGTCGAAGAACGCGGCACGGCCTTCGTATTCGCCGTTGCCGATCGGCAGCAAGGCATCGCCACTCTTGTCGAGAATCAGCGGCACCACCCACGGCGGCACGTGATAGCGGCCGCCGGCGCGGCAGCGCGGCATGCCGGAGTGCAGCTCCTGCATGCTGTAGTTCTGGTAGTTGCGTTCCGGCGCGATGTTGAACGTCTCGTAGACGAACTCACGGTAGTCGTCCGGCAGCTTCGCGCGCTTCAGGCCGCCGCCGACGTAGATCGAATTTTCCGGATGAAAATCCTTGGCGCTGTAACCCAGCTCGCGTACCGCCTTGGCGACGTTGTACAGGCCGGCCCACAAGCCGGTCACGTGCAGCTTGCTTTTGCGTGCGTCGATCACCGCCTGCGCGGTGATGCCGACCGCATCGTCGACCGCCTTCTGGCGCGCAGCCGAAGTGGCCTCGAACTTTTGCAGGTCGCCGGGCTTGGCGGTGCCGTCGGCGATCGCCTTGCGCAGCACGACCATCTGCGTCAGGCCGCCGACCGTCATCGGCGGCACCGGGTAGTTGAATCGCTCATGCGATGGGTCCTGCAGCGCGGCGACGTAGGCTTCGCCGGTGTACAGATTGCGCGGCACATGCGCGACCGCGGCCATGCCGAACATCTGCCGATCCTGTGCCGGCGTGATGCCGGAGCCCCAGGTGTAAGTCGCGACGGCCTCGGTCTGGCACCACAGCATGTCCTGCCTGGAGGCGACCAGCATCGCCGACTTGCCGGTGGTGCCGCTCGAACACGAGACGAAGAAACCCTGCGCCTGCAGCTGCTCGATCCAGTCGTCCATGTCACGGACCTTGCTGCGGTCCTGCGCCGGCACGCGGTGCGACGAGACGGTGTCCATCCACTTGCCGAGCCGGTCCCAGCGCTCGTCCATCAGCCAGCTTTCCGGATAGCTCTTGTACGCGGTGTGCGGCAACAGCAGCGGCACCGCTTCGGCGTGACTGCGGATCGTGTCGATCTTCGCCTCGCCGGCGCGATGGCCGAGCAGCTTGATCGCGTCCTTGCGCGCCTGGAAACGCTCGTTCATCGCCTCGATCTGCGTGTCGCGCAGCTCCGCGAAAGGAATGTCGTAGCGATGCTCCGCCTTGACCAGCCCGGTGAGTTTTTCGATTGCATTGCCCATTGATCTTCTCCGTCGGCTTTCGCGGTCGCGCGGCTTCGATTACCGTCGCCCGCACCATGAATCGCTGTATTGGTACTTTCGAGTACCATTATGGCGAGACGCTGCCAGGAGGACAAGACCATTCGTCAGAAAGCTCAGCCGGGCGTCTCGCGGCCACGTGCCGGGCGCCCCACGCGCGCGCAGCAACGGCAGCGCGTCGAGGAGTTGCTCAGCGTCGCGCTCGACACGTTTCTCGAACACGGCTTCGACCAGGCCACGATCGAGGAGATCGCGACGCGCGTCGGCATGTCCAAGCGCACGGTCTACGCCTACCACATCGACAAGGACGCGCTGTTCCGGGCGGCGGTGCGACGCGCGATCGAGGCGTATACCGTTCCGCGCGAGGCCATCGACGCGGTTGTCTCCGATGATCTGGAAGCGACGCTGACGGCGATCGCACGGCTGCGCATTGCCAACCTGTCGCAGCCGGTCGCGATCAAGCTGCAACGCATCCTGGCGGCGCAGGCCTATCGCTTTCCCGAGCTGTTCACGGCCGCGTTCGAGGAGGGCGCCGGACCGACCGTCAGGGTGCTGTGTGAACTGTTCGCGCGCCATCACGCCAGCGGCCAGATCGCGGTCGATGAGCCGATGCGGGCCGCCACCGCATTCCTGAGTCTGGTCGTCGGCGGACCGGCGCGCTTGATCGTGGCCGGCAACGTGCTCGACGATGCAGAGCTCGAGGCGCGCATTCGCTTCGCCGTCGGGCTGTTCCTGCGCGGCGTGCTGCGCAGATCGCAATGAGTTCATGGCCCCAACGAAAAGGGGCGCCTCACCGAGGCGCCCCTTTTCTCTTGCGAGACCTGCGATGTCAGCGGCCTACTGCGCGACCGGCATCGTGAACTCCGGACCCTTCGACGAGCTGTCCGGCCAGCGCTGCATGATGCTCTTGTAGCGCGTGTAGAAGCGCACGCCTTCGTCGCCGTAGGCATGCGTGTCGCCGAACAGCGAACGCTTCCAGCCGCCGAACGAATGCCAGGCCATCGGTACCGGAATCGGCACGTTGATGCCGACCATGCCGATCTGCACGCTGCGCGAGAATTCGCGCGCCACCTTGCCGTCGCGCGTGAAGCACGACACGCCATTGCCGAACTCGTGCTTGTTGATCAGTTCGACGGCGCTCGCCAGATCCGGCACGCGCACCACGGCCAACACCGGCCCGAAGATTTCGTCCTTGTAGATGGTCATGTCCGGCGTGACATTGTCGAACAGCGAGCCGCCGGTGAAGAAGCCGTTTTCGTGGCCCTGCACCTTGACGCCGCGACCGTCGACGACGAGCTTCGCGCCTTCCTTGATGCCGGTCTCGATGTAGCCTTCGACCTTGGCCTTGTGCGCGGCGCTGACCAGCGGGCCCATCTCGGCGGCCTTGTCCATGCCGGTGTTGATCACCAGTGCGCGCGCCTTTTCGGCGACGCGTTCGACCACCGTGTCGGCAATGTCGCCGACCAGCACCGCGACCGAAGTCGCCATGCAGCGCTCGCCGGCCGAACCGTAGGCCGCACCGATCAGCGCGTCGACGGCCTGATCGAGATCGGCGTCCGGCATGATCACCATGTGATTCTTGGCGCCGCCCAGCGCCTGCACGCGCTTGCCGCGCTTGGTGCCTTCCGAATAGATGTACACGGCGATCGGCGTCGAGCCGACGAACGACAGTGCCTGCACGTCCGGATGTGCGATCAATGCATCGACGGCGAGCTTGTCGCCCTGCACGACATTGAACACGCCATCCGGCAGGCCGGCCTTCTTCAGCAGGTCGGCGATCAGCAGCGAGGCGGATGGATCACGCTCCGACGGCTTGAGAATGAAGGTGTTGCCACAGACCAGCGCGACCGGGAACATCCACATCGGCACCATCACCGGGAAGTTGAACGGCGTGATGCCGGCGACGACGCCGAGCGGCTGACGAAGGTTCCAGTTGTCGATGCCGCCGCCGATGTTGTCGCTGTGCGAGCCGGTCAGCAGGTGCGGTGCGCCCATCGCGAACTCGACGACCTCGATGCCGCGCGTGACTTCCCCGGCCGCATCGGACAGCACCTTGCCGTGCTCCTGCGTGATCAGCAGTGCGAGCTCGTTGCGATGCGCTTCCAGCAGTTCGTGAAACTTCATCATGATGCGGGCGCGGCGCAGCGCAGCGGTACCCGACCAGCCCGGAAATGCGGCAGCGGCAGCGGCGACGGCGGCATCGACATCGGCCTGCGTCGCGAGCTGGAGCTTGCCGGTAACCGCGCCGGTCGCCGGGTTGTAAACGTCGGTCGTGCGCGCGTCCGGCGTCTGCCGGATCACGCCGCCAATGTGATGCGCAATAGTGTTGATCATTTGGGAAGCAGGCAGAGTTGTGGGTGAACGGGGCGCATATTAGGCCGCATCCGGTCGATATAAGCCAATGAGTTAAACTGATTCCGATATAAAAACCATCAATATCACGAGCACACGCGTCCACCCTCCGCGCCGACATGGATCTCAAGCAGCTGCGTGTTTTCGTCATGGTGGCTCGCCACGGCAGCCTCACGCGCGCCGCCGAAGCGATCCACCTGACCCAGTCGGCGCTGAGCCTCCAGCTCAAATCCTTGCAGGAGTCGATTGGGACACCGCTGTTCCGGCGCACGCCGCGCGGCATGGAATTGTTGCCGACCGGACAGCGCCTGCTGCCACGCGCCGAAGCGGTGCTGGCGGCGAGCGCCGAATTCGAAGCCGAGGCCGCGCGGCTGTCGCGGCAGATCGCCGCCACGCTGCGGCTCGGCACCATTCTCGATCCGGATTTCCTGCGCCTTGGCGCGCTGCTCGGTCTGATGCTGGAGCGTCATCCGGCGGTCCACACCGACCTGTCGTACGGCGTGTCGGGCTCGGTGCTTGCGCAGATTGCCAGCGCGCAGCTCGATGTCGGCTTCTACCTCGGCCTGCCGACCGACAAGCGCCTGTACGCCACCACACTGACCTCGTTCCATTACTGCGTGGCGGCGCCGCGCGACTGGCGCGAACGTGTCGCCAGCGCCGACTGGTCGCAACTCGTGCAGTTGCCATGGATCTGGACGCCACCCGAGTCCGTGCATCATCGCCTGCTGGCGGAACGCTTCGCCGCACTGGGCATGACGCCGAAGATCGCGGCGCAAGCCGACGTCGAATCATCGATGCTCGATCTGGTGCGCGCCGGCGTCGGCCTGTCGCTGGTCCGCGAGTCGATTGCGCAGCAGGAATGTCAGGCCGGACGTATCGCGCTGGCGCCGGTGATGATCGAGGCGCAACTCTCGCTGGTCTGTCTGGCGCGGCGGCGCACCGAGCCGGCGATCAGCGCCGTGTTCGCGCTGGCCGCAGAGTTGTGGCGCACTTGAGTGGATTTTCTGCAGGAGCGCCGCCAGCCGCGACGCTTCTGCAGGGAAGCGAACCGCAATCGCGGCTTGCGCCGCTCCTGCAGAAAATGACGTCTAGCTGCGCTTCTTGCTGTCAGCCACTGCCTGCTTGTCGACCATCGCCTTGACCGCCGCCTGATGGAAGTCCGAGCGCACGCTCAGTGATTCGTAGGCGACACCGGCGTCCATCACCGCGGCGGCAATGCGCTTCAGCTCGAGATTGGTCAGAACCTTGGTCCAGCGGATGGCCTGGATCGCGCCGGCCAGCAGTTTGTCGCAGAACGCATCGACCGCCGCGTCGAGCTCGGCCAGTGGCAGGCAATGGTTGACCAGGCCGATTTCTTCAGCGCGCTTCGCGGTCAGCAGCTCGCCCGTCAGCAGGAATTCCTTGGCACGGCCGAGGCCGATGCGCTGTGCCCAGATCGCCGCGCCGCCATCGCCAGCCACCAGGCCGATGCTGACGTGCGGGTCGCCGATCTTCGCGTTGTCGGCGGCAAAGATCACGTCGCAGAACAGCGCCAGCGTCGCGCCGAGGCCGACCGCGTGGCCGTTGAGCCGGCAGATCAGCGGCTTGTCGAGATCGAGGATGCCGGAGATCACGCGTTTCGCGCAGCGCGCCTCCTGATCGAACAGCTCCGGGTTGGCGGCGCTGCGCGAGATGTGCGCGATGTCACCGCCGGCCGAGAATGCGCGGCCGGCACCGGTGACGACGATCACGTCGGAATGCCGATCGGTATGCGCGAACTGGAAGACGTCCGCGAGCTCCTCGTGCATGTC
>DATCXY010000267.1:0-3068 GCA_036570585.1 Solimonas sp.
CCCTGAGCCGCCGGCGCGCAGCAGATTCAGGTAACGCTCGCGCGCCCCGGGCTTGCCATCGAGGATGTCCTGCGCGAACTCACTGCTGGCAGCGATCGAGGTCGCGTACTGGAATACATAGAACGGATTGTAGAAGTGCGGGATGTACATCCATTCCGCAGCGTCGACATCGTCGATCTTGACGACCGCTTTGTCGTCGCCGGTATCGCCATGGTACTTGCGCAGGATGTCGGCATAGATCTTCGTCAGTCCGTCGCCGGTCAGCGCTTCGCCGCGATCGGCCCGCGCATGCACTTCGCGCTCGAACGCGGCGAACATGGCCTGGCGGAAATAAGTCGTACGCAGACCCTCGAGTGCCGAGCCAAGGTAGAACAGCTTCTCGTCATCGGTTTTCGCGATCTTCAACATGTGGTCGAGCAGCAAGGCCTCGTTCAACGTGGAGGCAATCTCGGCCACGAAGATCGGATAGTCGGAGGTCACGAACGGCTGTGCCTTGTTGGCAAGCACGGTATGCATCGCATGGCCCCATTCATGCGCGATCGTCGACACCGATTCGTAGTCGTCGTTGTAATTGATCAGCAGATACGGATGCACGTCATAGGCGTTGCCGGCCATGTGCGCACCCGAGGTCTTGTGCGGCCGCGGATAGACATCCATCCAGCGGCTGTTGACACCCTTGCGCATCGCCGCGACGTAATCGCTGCCCAGCGGTTTGACCGCGTCGAGCATCAGCTTCTCGCCGTCGGCAATCGGGTATTGCTGCGATGATTTCACGATCGGCACATACAGATCGTAGTAATGCAGATCATCGAGGCCGAGCAGTTTGGCGCGCAGGCGGAAGTAACGATGCAACGTCGGCAGATGTGCTTCGGTCTGCTGGATCAGCGTGTCATAGACGGCCGGCGGTACCGCGTCACGATCCAGCGCCTGTGTCAGCGAATCCGGATAATGGCGGACTTTGGCATACGCGCTGCTGTTCTTGAGCATCCCGTAGAACGTGGCGCCGAAAGTATTCTCGTACGCCTTCCATTTGCCGAAGAACGCATTGAACACCTGCTTGCGTTCGTCGCGATCGGCGGCGCTGCGATACTTCGTGTACGCGGCCTGATCGAGTTGCACCTCCTTGCCATCGAGTTTCAGCGTCGGCCACGGCAGATCGGCGCTCGACAACATGCCGTAGACCGTTTGTGCGGTATCGGCCGTTGCCGAAAGCGTCGCGACAATCGCCTCACCTTGCGCATCGAGCGTGTGGGCCTTGCCGCGCAGGATGTCGGCCAGTGGATGGCGATAGATCGCCAGCGACTTGTCCTCGGCCAGCCAGCCGTTGATCTGCTGATCGCCAATCGCCAGGATCTGCGGCGCGAACGAGCTGACGGCCTCGCCGAACGCGATGCCCAGATTGTTGGCACGCTGGTCGAGTTCCTGGCTGCTGGCCTTGTCGTTGTTCTCGTCGAGCAACTGCGACGAATAGATGCGCAGACGGTAATAGCGTTTGGTGGCATCGGCCTCGAGATCGAGGCAACTCTTGAAACGGGCGCGACTGTCGGCAAGCTGCCCCGTGCAGCCGCTCAGGTCCTTGAGCTGCGCCTGCAGCTTCACGGCATCGGCATTCCACGCTGCAGCGTCCGGATACAGATCGGCAAGATTCCAGCGATACGCCAGATCATCGGCACAGACCGGACCGGCAACGGCCGCAAGCAGCAGGCCCGCAATGGCAGCACGCATGGCAACACTCCCTGACAAAGAATGCTGCAGAGTATGCGCAGGCTGTTCGCGCCGCGCACGCGGGAGATTCCTCAGTGCGCCCCGCGCCTCTGAGCCGTCGAGACTCAGGCTTCGGTCGGTCGCGGCGCGACGCTACCGAAATGCCGGCGCAGATAGCGATGCCGGTGATGGAACAACAAGCGAACGAATGGCCGAACCAGCCACTCCGGCAGGAATCGCGGCTCAATTTCCAGTTCATCAACCAGTCGCGACCCGTTCGGCATCAATTCGGTGAAGCGCTTGTGCCGCCAGCGCCGCTGCAGCCACGAGCTGGAGTCTTCCTGAAAGCCGTAATCCCAGAGCTTTTCGATACGCAATGCGTGATGATCAAATGGCAAGATGCCGAATAGCAGCAGCCAGCTCTTGAACAACAGAGAACCTTGCGGCGCGTCGCGCAAGGTCAGACATGCATACGCCTGCGGCACGCTCATGCGCACCAACGGTGACAACTCCGCGTTGACGCCCCGCATCTGCGTCGCATGCAGCCACACGCTCGGCGGCTCGGCCGCCAGATGGCTTTCGAAGCGCAGCCAGATCATCGTCGTGCTCCTATCCGGATCATCATCCGTCGAGCATCCGCGAACCGCGTGAACCGGTGGTGAAGCGTCTGCGCCGTGCTTGCGCATACAAGCCGCGACCGTTTCTTCAGGCTTGCGTGCCGCCGATCGTCAGCGCATCCACCTTCAGCGTCGGCTGGCCGACCCCAACCGGCACGCTTTGGCCGTCCTTGCCGCAGACCCCGACGCCGGTGTCGAGCTTGAGATCATTGCCGACCATCGACACGCGCGACAGCGCCTCCGGCCCGTTGCCGATCAGGGTCGCACCTTTCACCGGACGCGTGATCTTGCCGTTCTCGATCAGATAAGCCTCGGACGCCGAGAACACGAAGCTGCCGGACGTGATGTCGACCTGACCGCCGCCGAAGTTGACTGCGTACAGGCCCTTCTCGACCGATGCGATGATGTCGCCGGGCTCGCTCTTGCCCGCAAGCATGTAGGTGTTGGTCATGCGCGGCATCGGCAGTTGCGCATACGATTCGCGACGACCGTTGCCGGTCGGCGCCATGCCCATCAGCTTGGCGTTGAGCTTGTCCTGGATGTAGTGCTTCAGCACGCCGTTCTCGATCAAGGTCGTGCATTGCGTCTGCGTGCCCTCGTCATCGACCGAGAGTGAACCGCGACGATTGAGCATGGTGCCGTCGTCGACGATCGTGCATAGCGGTGACACCACCTGCTCGCCGATGCGTCCCGAGAACGCCGACGTGCCTTTGCGATTGAAATCGCCTTCAAGTCCGTGACCGACCG
>DATCXY010000268.1:0-5948 GCA_036570585.1 Solimonas sp.
TGATCGCGAGATTCCGGTCAACGTGCGGATCATCGCCGCAACCAATCGTGACCCGCTGCGCGATGTCGAAGCCGGTCGCTTCCGGCTCGATCTCTACTATCGCTTGCAGGTTTTCCCGATCACCTTGCCGCCGCTACGTGAACGCGGCACCGACCTGCTGACACTCGCCGAACATTTCGTCGCGCATTTCAGCAGGCAGGACGGCACCTCGCGCAACCTGTCGACCGAGGCCATGAGCGCGCTGCTGCGTCATCCCTGGCCCGGCAATGTGCGCGAACTGCGTAATGTCATGGAACGTGCCTGCCTGCTGAGCACCGATACGATCGATGCCGCGCATCTGCTGCTGACCCCCGGGGCTCCGCTGTTGCCAATTGCTTCGGCGCTTCCCGCGCTGTCCGCCACGCCGTCCATTGCACCACGTTCCGGTCCGATCACCACAGGTCGCCTGCGCGATGCCGAACGCCAGCACATCATGCAAGCCCTGCAACTCCACGGCGGCAATCGCACCCGCGCTGCGGCGGAACTTGGAATCAGCGTGAAGACGCTGTACAACAAGCTCAAGCGATTCGCTGAAAGTTAATGCGTAGCGCGGCAACGGTCGCACGGTTGCCGTGGGGAATGGTGTGAAGACTCTCAAGCCTTACGCGCTGGCCGGCTGCGACGCCCCCGCACATTGGACCCACACCTCGATGCCGGATGCCGGCTGGCACGCGCTGCGAGACGAAGCGCTGCAGCCGATCGATCATGCACAACCTCTCGCAATCACGGCGGCGCTGTGCAACATGCTCGCGAATGCCGCTGCCGACGATACGGTATTGGCCATCGACGAAGACTTCGCGCCCTGGCGTCTGCGCAAGGTCGGCGGCAGCGATGAACTGTGGCGCGCACAGGCGTTGAATGACAGCCGCAGCCGCATCTTCACACGGCTGCGCTGCCTGCTTTCTTCGCGGCTTTCATCGCAGTTTCTTCATGATCTCCGCAATCCGATCAATGCGCTGTCGTTGCATGCCGACCTCCTTGCGCGGATGGTGGTGGTGCCCGGCGCTGCCGAGCGTTCTGCGGTCAGTTTGCGCGTCATTCGCGAACGGCTGACCGAATTGACGCGGCGCCAGAACGCGTTCGTCTCCTTGTGGCTGGCAAAGCCGGTCGCGGATCCCGCCATCAGCACGCAGACCATCGTCGAAAACGCCGTGCGCGTCGTCCGCGGCTTTGGTGTGCTGCATGAGATTCACCTGCGCGCCGATCAACTTGACAGCCTGAATGCCTGTGCGACGCTGCGTGCGCCCGTGCATGTGGAAGTCGCGCTCATTGCGCTGCTGATGCTCGGTTACGACTGCGCGTTGAGCGCTCAAATGCCGATTCCGCGCGAATTGTCGCTGGCGTTCGCTCCGACAGCGGATCACCGTATCTCGATGAAGATCCCGGTGGTGGTTGACGAAGTGCAAATTGCGAGCGGCTTTGAATGGGACGGCCACACCGCCAGCGTCGGTGAGGTGGGCCGTGACCTCCGGATGTTGCTTGACGACGAACCCCTGGATCTGCAGTTCAGCGCGCAAGGCATCGAACTGCAGTTCGATCTTGTGCGCTGAAGCCAAGCCCACTGCGCGTCGCTATTTTTCCGCGGCAAGGACGGCGAGCTTGGCGACTATCTCGCGGATATCGGCGGCGGCATCCATGACGCCGTGCCAGTCCTCCCTGCGCACACACATCTGCAGATAACCTTTAATCAGCAGCAGATCGCTGCGCAACTGTTCGATGGCGGACGGCGATTCCGGTAGGGCACGAATCGGTGAAATGGTCATTTGAAGCTCCTGATCAAGAGCCGAAACTAGCGGTGTCCGATGATCAGAATCTGAACGAAGTACACCCGTTCGCGAATCAGGTGTCGTCTTCGCCCCCGGAATCGAAGCGCCCGTGTCGACCGGCGCCACCGGCGAACCGGCTCGCGCCCGCGAGTGCTTCTTCGAACACGACCGGATAGCCGTTTGCGCCTTCGAAACGCAGGGCATCAGCCAGGTCCAGGTCCCATTGTGCGTAGACCGACGCGCGGTCGGCGCGCATGCAGCGCTGTGGAAATGCCGCGATCTGCGCAGCCAGTTCACGCGCTGCGACCAGCGCCTGACCGTCGTCGACGATGCGTGTCGCCAGACCCATCTGCAGGGCCTCTTCGGCGCCGACCGGACGACCGGTAAGGATCATGTCGAGCGCACGACCCTGGCCGACGATGCGTGGCAGGCGCACGGTGCCACCGTCGATCAGCGGCACCCCCCAGCGCCGGCAGAACACGCCGAAGATGGCGGAGCGCTCGACCACGCGCAGATCGCACATCAACGCCAATTCCAGTCCTCCGGCCACGGCGTAGCCACTGATCGCCGCAATCACCGGTTTGCTGAAAAGCATCCGGCTTGGCCCCATCGGGCCAGCGGCATGGCCCGTCGGCTCGACGAGATTGCGACGCTGCGGATCATTCATCGCTGCAAGATCAGCGCCTGCGCAGAAATGTCCGCCAGCGCCGGTGAGGATCGCGACTCGTGCCGTCGCGTCGGCCTCGAATTGCTCGAACGCCTGGCGCAGTGCGATCGCGGTCGGGCCGTCGACGGCGTTGCGCCGGTCGGGCCGATTGATCGTGATGATGAAGATGCCGTGTGCTGAAGCCAGCCGTACGCATTCGTCGGACATTGTCTGCGCTCCTGATTACGTGATCTTGCCACGTTGTGCAGGGCTCGAGCGTTCGGACGAGCGCGGAATTCAGTCCGCGCTCAGTCGGCAATTCCATAGTCGTGGATCGGTGCGAAGCCAAGGAGCGGTGATGCAGCGGCTCGCGAAGTACAGGGAAAAACGACATTTCGACATCAGTCCCGAACCGAAAGCCGGGCGCACAGCGAGGCGCGAGCGCGGCAAAACGCCAGCGCTGCATTTCGTCGTGCAGTTACATCATGCAAGTCGTCGCCATTTCGATTTCCGTCTTGAATGGCAGGGCACGCTGCGAAGCTGGGCGGTCCCCAAAGGTCCTTCGCGTGATCCTGCGCAGAAGCGGCTGGCGGTCGAGGTCGAGGATCATCCGCTCGCGTACGGGCACTTCCAGGGCGACATTCCGGCCGGACAGTACGGCGCCGGTCATGTCGAGATCTGGGACGAGGGCGAATGGCTGCCGGATGGTGACGCCGAAGCCAGTCTGAAGAAAGGCCATCTGAATTTCACGCTGCACGGCGCGCGCCTGCAGGGACGTTGGTCGCTGATCCGCACGCGTCTATCCGGACGGCAGCCGCAGTGGCTGTTGATGAAAGGCGATGACGACGCCACGCAAGCGGGCGATGTTGCCGATGACACCCCCTTGCGCGAGTGGCAGATGCAAAAGCCGCCGACCGCACGCGGCAGCCGATCCGCACGACGCTCGCCGCAGAAATCGGCCGCACGGAAAACATCCGCGAAACGCCGAGGCCGGGATCCGTTTCCGCAAGAAGTGGGGCTGCAACTCGCGCGCCTGGCCGATCGTGCACCCAGCGGTGACGACTGGGTACATGAGCTCAAGTACGACGGCTATCGCTTCATCGCGATGCGCGAGAATTGTCGAGTGCGCGTCGTCTCGCGCAATGGCATCGACTGGACAAAAAAATTGCCCGGCCTGCGCGAGGCGCTGCTCGCGCTGCCGTGTCGCGACTGCATCGTCGACGGCGAACTGGTCGTCCATGACGATGACGGCCACAGCAGCTTCGACCTGCTGCAACAGACTTTCGGTGACGACGACAGCGTGATCACGGCCGTCGTCTTCGATCTGCTCTACCTCGATGCCCGGGATTTTCGCGGTGAAGCGCAGGATGTCCGCAAGCATGCGCTTGAGACGCTGATCAAGGACGCGCCGCCGCCGTTGCAATTGTCGGAAACGATGGTCGGCGACGGCGCAGAGGTCGTGCAGGCTGCGTGCCAACTCGGATTTGAAGGCATTGTCTGCAAGTCGCGCTCGGCACCATATCGCGAAGGCCGCGGCGGCGCCTGGCTGAAAGTGAAGTGCGTGCAGTCCGACGAGTTCGTCGTCATCGCTTATACCGCGGGGCAGGGCGCACGCGCCGAACTGGGTTCGCTGCTGCTCGCACAGCCGACTCGCGATGGCAGGCCCTGGCGCTACGTCGGCCGCGTCGGCAGCGGCTTCTCGGAGACCGTGATGGCTGATCTGAAGAAGCGCTTCAAGCCGGCGCGCGCTGCCGTCGAAATTGCCAATCCGCCGAGCCGCGCCGATTTGCGTGGTGCCAAGCCGGTGTGGCTGAAACCGGAATTGGTTGTCGAAGTGAATTTCCGCGCATGGACGCGCGACCGGATCCTGCGTCAGGCCAGCCTCAAGGGTGTGCGTCCGGACAAATCGGCCGTGGACGTCGCCGCACCGGATCGCGTGCCGCACGTCGCTACCGATCGCGGTACGGCGCCGCGCAAGCGCGCCCAGGCCAAACGCGCGACACGAAAATCGATGCGCGCCACGCCAGGCAAGCCGGCCTCGGGGGCGAGCGACGCGTATCCCTTCACGCATCCCGAACGCCTGATTTTCGACGAGCCGAAAATAAGCAAGGCCGAGATCGGCGCGCTGTACACGGACATCGCCGCGCAGATCCTGCCGGAAATCATTGAACGACCGCTGGCGCTGCTGCGCTGCCCTGATGGTGTCGGTGGCAGCTGTTTTTTCCAGAAACATCTGACGCCGGGCTTTCGTGATGCGGTGCATGCGGCCAAGGCCAAGCGCGACCGCGATCCCTATGTCTACATCGATGATCTCGACGGTCTGTTGGCGCTGGTGCAAATGAATGTGATCGAGATTCATCCCTGGGGCGCGCGGCTTGCCGATGCGGAGACGCCGGATCGCATCGTGTTCGATCTCGACCCGGCGCCGGACGTCGGCTGGCACGACGTCAAGCGTGCCGCCACCGCGGTCCGCGAGCGTCTCGCCTTGCTGAAGCTCGAATCGTTCCTGCGCACCTCCGGCGGTAAAGGCCTGCATGTGGTCGTGCCACTGACAGGCGACGACGACTGGAACGACGTGAAGGCGTTCGCACACGCTGTTGCCCGGGCGATGGCGCAGGATCAGCCGGAACGCTACATCGCGACCGCGAGCAAGACGAAGCGCACGGGCCGGATCTTCATCGATTACCTGCGCAACGCGCGCGGGTCGACCAGCATTGCCAGCTACAGCCTGCGGGCGCGGCCGGGCGCACCGATCGCCGCACCACTGACGTGGGACGAATTGTCGCGCCTTCGTTCGGCCGCGCCGTATCGCTTCGGCAACATCCGGAAGCGGATCACCGCGCATCCCGACCCCTGGCGTGGCATCGATGATATCGAGCAGGCGCTGCCACGCAATTAGTTACAGGATCACGATATGCCAAGACCCATCTGGACCGGCGCGATTTCGTTCGGCCTGCTGCATATTCCCGTGCAGTTGATGTCGGGCGAGCGCAAGGTCGATCTACATTTCCATCTTGTCGATTCGCGCGACAACTCGCGCGTGCGCTACGAGCGCGTCAGCGAAGAGTCCGGCGAAGAGGTGCCATGGAAAGACATCGTCAAGGCCTTTGAATACGAAAAGGGCAACTATGTCGTGCTGCAGGACGAGGACTTCAAGAACGCCGCGCCGGAAAGCAACGAATCGGTCGACATCGAAGCATTCGTCGCGCCGGCCGAAATCAGTCCAGCGTATTTCGAGCGGCCTTACTATCTGGTGCCGCCGAAGAAGGCCGAGAAAGGTTACGTGCTGTTGCGCGAAACCTTGAAGAAGCTCGACAAGGTCGCGATCGCGCGCGTGGTGATCCGTACGCGTGAAAGTCTGGCGCTGGTGCGGCCGCAGGATGACGCGCTGCAGATGATCCTGCTGCGCTATCCGCAGGAAATCGTTGATGCCGACGATTATCGCTTTCCATCTGGCAGCCTCAAGAGCTTCCGCATCAATGACAAGGAACTGGCGA
>DATCXY010000269.1:0-2637 GCA_036570585.1 Solimonas sp.
GGCGAGTCTGCAACAAGGCGATGACGCCAGCCAGGGCACGCATCCATCGAAGATGGGTTGCCCGGTCTGCGCCAGCCTTCATGCTGCGCAGCTGACGCCGCCGCCGGCGGTCGTGCTGCCGACACTGCTGTCCACGACCAGCCACGCGGCTGTCGTGACCGCGGTCGCGCAGGCGACACCGCAGCTGGTCCTGCTGCCACCGCTGCGCGGGCCGCCTCAAATCTCCTGAAGCCCCTCTGCCGTCTTGGCCTGTGCCCGGACGGTCCGTTCCGCTGCTAGCGGAATCGCGCGCGGTCGCCCGCGCGCCCTCCAGGAGTTTTCAGATGATGGTTGATATGCCGCGTTCGCGGCCCGCTGGCGCCTGCCATGCCGGATCCGCGCTGTCTATTTCCCGCATCAGCTGCTTGCTTGCGGCTGCAAGCTTGTTGTCACCGATGTTGGCCACGGCCAATGATGCCGCTTTGCATCACAGCGAACTGTTGCCGCAACGTGATGCGATCGCTACCGAACTGCGCCAGCCCGGCACTGCATCTGCCGAGGCGCGCGCGACACCGGACACCGCCGTTGCCATTGCCGACGGCCAGCGTGTGGCGGTCGAGACCATCATCGTTACCGGTCGGCGGCAGGATGCAAAGCCGATCGCGCAAACCGCAACGCGCATCGATCGCGCACAGTTCGCCAACCAGCCTGGAACCTCGATTGCGGAAGCGTTGGCGCTGAGTCCCGGCGTCAGCTTCGTGCAGGGCAATGGTCCACGCGATGTCGCCGTGTCGGTGCGCGGGTCCAGCAATCGCCAGACTTATGGCGTGCGCAACATCAAGGTATCCGAGGATGGTTTTGATGTCACGCAGCCCGACGGCCTGTCGCGGACCGATCTTACCGACGCACACGCATACGGCGATATCGACGTCGTCCGTGGCCCGTCGTCGGCCTGGTACGGCAACTACGCGAGCGGCGGCGCGATCGACTTCCGGCTGCGTGATGGCGGCGAAATCCGCGGCCTCGAAACCGGCCTCGACGCCGGCAGCTTCGGCTATCTGAACGCCTACGCACTGGCCGGCGATCGAGGCCAGACCTACAACTACACGGCGTTTTTCAGCAACGTGCGTGGCCGTAGTCACACCGAACATACCGATTACCTCACGACCACGGCGAATCTGCTCGCCAGCGTGCAACTGACGCCGCGCGATCGGCTGACATTCAAGCTGATCGACAACGAATTGGACGCCGATCTGTCGTTGCGATTGTCCCTCGATCAGTATCGCGAAAACCCTTACCAGCGCGGCTGCGACGCGAGCGGCGACCACGGCTGTGCGACCACCAGCCTGCTCAACAATGGCTACAACGCCGACAGCGGCCGCAGCACGCTGACGCCGACGCAAGCGGGACTCAGCCGCCATGATCGACGCACAATCATTGGCATCCGTTGGGATCATGCGTTCGACGTCGCGACGCACATGCAGACACAGTTCGTGTTCGACAACCGCGACATCAGGCAACCGACCGGTTCAGCGAGCTACGACGGCACCTACCCCTCGTTCAATCTGCGCAGTGATGTGTTCCACGACGGCGCGCTGTTCGGGCTCGCGTCGCGTACCGCGATCGGCGTGTTCTACAACTACGAAGCGCTGGACTCGGACGTATTCAACGTCACGCCGGAGGGTCACGCCGCGCGTGGCGCGGTCACGCAGCACGGCGATGCCGAGCATCTCAATGCCGGCCTGCGGCTGCGTGAAGAGCTGCAGCTCGACGAGCAGTGGACGATGGTGCTCGGACTCGGGGGCGAATACACGAAGCTGTCCGGCTTCAACACGGCGTATACGTATCCGAGCGCGGCAACGCCGAGCCTGTCGCGCATTTCCGCACAGCGCGAGTTCTTCAACGTTGCGCCGGAAGCTGCGCTGCGCTGGCAGCCGGCCGCGGCATGGACGCTGCACGCGCGCGTGTCCGGCGGCTACGGTACGCCGCAGATCGGCAATCTGTTCGTCGCTGCCGACGGCAATCCCGGCAACAACACCGAACTCGATTCGCAGCGCAACTACGGCGTCGATGTCGGCGCCGCATGGCAGCTTGCACAAAGCCTGCGCGTCGACGTGACCGGCTTCTACGAGTTGTTCCGTGACGAACTGGTCTCGCAATCTGCCGGCATCGACAAGCAGAGCTACACGTTCAACGCGCCACGTTCCGAGCATCGCGGAGTCGAAGTCGGGCTCGGCTGGCAACCTTTGCCGCAGCACTTGCCGGGTGCGCAATTGTCGATGGCCTACAGCTACGACAATCAGATCTATCGGCGCTATGACGAGCGCATCAGCAGCAGCACCGACAGTCAGGTTTTCGATCGCAGCGGCCAGAAGATTCCGGGCGTGCAACCGCAGACGATCAACGCGCGCATCGCGTATGACCAGCCGACCGGTGCGCTGCAAGGGTTCGGCGCCTATGTCGAACTCAATGCGCGCGACGGCTACTGGCTCGACAATGCCAATCTGCTCAAGGCGCCGGGCTATGGACTGGTCAACCTGAACCTGCATTACGACGCGCCGAGTTCGACGCGGGGACGTTCAGCGATCAGCTTCTATTTCGCCGTGCAGAACCTGTTCGATCAGACCTACGTCGGCTCGGCATCGAACATCAGCGATC
>DATCXY010000270.1:0-3059 GCA_036570585.1 Solimonas sp.
GGCGCCGAAGTCCGGCGATGCACTCGGTGCGCTGCGCTCCGGCAATCGCCGCGATCTGGCGCGCGTGATCACGGCGATCGAGAACGGCAGTTACAACGACAAGCTCAAGGAAGAAATCCGCAAGGCCGCGGCCGAAATCAAGACGCCGACGCTGGGCATCACCGGCACCGGCGGCGCCGGCAAGTCGTCGCTGACCGACGAACTGGTACTGCGCATGCGCCTGGACCAGGGCGATGCGCTGAAGATCGCGATCGTGTCGATCGATCCGTCGCGCAAGCGTACCGGCGGCGCGCTGCTCGGCGACCGCATCCGCATGAACGCGATCGAGCCCTGGGGCGATGGCGAGACCAAGGTCTACATGCGCTCGCTGGCGACGCGCGACACCGGCAGCGAACTGTCGGCCGCGCTGCCGGACGTGATCGCCGCGTGCAAGCTGTCGGGTTTCGATCTGATCATCGTCGAGACCTCGGGCATCGGTCAGGGCGATGCGGCGATCGTGCCGTTCGTCGACACCTCGCTGTACGTGATGACGCCGGAGTTCGGCGCTGCGTCGCAGCTCGAGAAGATCGACATGCTCGACTTCGCCGACTTCATCGCGATCAACAAGTTCGACCGCAAGGGCGCAGCCGACGCGCTGCGCGACGTGCGCAAGCAGTATCAGCGCAACCGCGAGCTGTTCATGACCAAGCCGGACCAGATGCCGGTGTACGGCACGATGGCATCGCGCTTCAATGACGACGGCGTCACCGCGCTGTATCAGGCGCTTGCCGACAAGCTCGCCACGTTTGGACTCAAGCTGGAAGCCGGCAAGCTGCCGAAGGTCTCGGTCAAGTCTTCATCGGAAGGCCGCGCGATCGTGCCGCCGGAGCGCGTCCGCTATCTCGCCGATATCGCCGATACCGTGCGCGGCTATCACCAGGACATCGCACGCCAGGCGCGCGTCGCGCGCGAGCGCCAGTCGCTGCGTACCGCCAAGGCGCTGTTCGAGGCCAGCGGCAAGCCGGCGACCGGTTTCGATGAACTGGTTTCCGCCAAGGACGGCGAACTGACGACGCAGGCCAGGACCATGCTCGCGCAGTGGCCGGCGCTGCAGCAGCGCTACGCGCAGGACGAAGATGTCGTGAAGATCCGCGACAAGGAAATCCGCACGAAGCAGACCAGCGAATCGCTGTCCGGCACCAAGGTCCGCAAGGTCTCGCTGCCGCGCTATGAGGACGAGGGTGAGACGCTGCGCTTCCTGATGAAGGAAAACCTGCCCGGTTATTTCCCGTTCACGGCCGGCGTGTTTCCGTTCAAGCGCGAAGGCGAAGATCCGACGCGCATGTTCGCCGGGGAAGGCGATGCGTTTCGCACCAATCGCCGCTTCAAGCGCGTCTCCGAAGGCATGCCGGCGCATCGCCTGTCGACCGCGTTCGATTCGGTGACGCTGTACGGCTGGGACCCGGATCTGCGTCCGGACATCTACGGCAAGGTCGGCAACTCCGGCGTGTCGATCGCGACGCTCGACGACATGAAGGTGCTGTATTCGGGCTTCGATCTGTGCGCGCCGACGACCTCGGTGTCGATGACGATCAACGGCCCGGCACCGATGATCCTGGCGATGTTCATGAACACGGCGATCGACCAGCAGATCGAACAGTTCACTGCCGACAAGAAGCGCGCACCGAACGCCGAAGAGCACGCGGCGTTGCGTGCCAGGGCGCTGTCGACGGTACGCGGTACGGTGCAGGCCGACATCCTCAAGGAAGATCAGGGCCAGAACACCTGCATCTTCAGCACCGAGTTCGCGCTGAAGATGATGGGCGACATCCAGCAATATTTCGTCGAGCACAGGGTCCAGAATTTCTACTCGGTGTCGATCTCCGGCTATCACATCGCCGAAGCCGGCGCGAATCCGATCAGCCAGCTCGCGTTCACGCTCAGCAACGGCTTCACGTACGTCGAGTCGTACCTCGCGCGCGGCATGAAGATCGACGACTTCGCGCCGAACCTCAGCTTCTTCTTCTCGAACGGCATGGACCCCGAATACACGGTGATCGGCCGCGTCGCGCGCCGCATCTGGGCGGTGGCGATGAAGAACCGCTACGGCGGCAACGAGCGCTCGCAGAAACTGAAGTATCACGTGCAGACATCGGGCCGTTCGCTGCACGCGCAGGAAATGAACTTCAACGACATCCGCACCACGCTGCAGGCGCTGCTCGCGATCAACGACAACTGCAATTCGCTGCATACCAACGCGTATGACGAGGCGATCACGACGCCGACCGAAGAATCCGTGCGTCGCGCGATGGCGATCCAGCTGATCATCAATCGCGAATTCGGTTTGGCCAAGAACGAGAATTCGCTGCAGGGCAGCTTCATCGTCGACGAGCTGACCGATCTGGTCGAAGAAGCGGTGCTCAAGGAATTCGAGGCGATCGCCTCGCGCGGCGGCGTGCTCGGTGCGATGGAGACCGGCTACCAGCGCGGCAAGATCCAGGAAGAATCGCTGTACTACGAACACAAGAAGCACGACGGCTCGCTGCCGATCATCGGCGTCAACACGTTCCGCAATCCGAACGGCGACGACGAGCAGCACGAGATCGAACTGGCGCGTTCGACCAACGACGAAAAGCAGTCGCAGCTCAAGCGCCTCGCGGAATTTCAAGAGCGCAACGCCAAGGATGCGCCAGCGATGCTCGAGCGTCTGCGCGACGCCGTGATCGCCCACGGCAATGTCTTCGAAGTGCTGATGGACGCCGTGCGCGTCTGCTCGCTCGGCCAGATCACGCAGACGCTGTTCGAGGTCGGCGGGCGCTATCGCAGAAACATGTGAAGCCATCGCGAGGCGCTGCTGCGCTCGGCATATCGTCCATTCAGGGGAACGCCATGTCCCCGCTCGATGCTAGGGTCCGCGCATCGAAAGGAGAACGATGATGCGCGAAGACCTCGAACAACAACTCGAAGCACTGCTCGACAAGCAGGCGATCAGCGAGCTGGTCCATGCCTACTGCAACGCAGCCGACCGCCACGATTTCGACAAGATGCGCGCGCTGTATCACGACGATGCGATCGACGAG
>DATCXY010000271.1:0-4559 GCA_036570585.1 Solimonas sp.
ATTCGGCTGAAGTCGCCTTTTCGTTCATCACGTCCAACCCGAAGTCGACGCTGCCGACATCGATGTGGACGTCGACTGTGCCGGTGCGGGCGGTGCGATCGAGCAACATCGTGCCGCGGCTGTGATTGAACTTGCCGCGCCACACCGACACCCCGCCCATGTGATCGGCTTCGAAGCTTGGATAGGTGTGCGCCGGGTCCATTTCGTAGCGGACCGGCGCGGCCTGCGCACCGGCGCAGCAGAACAGCGTGACGAACAACGTCGGTATCCAGCACAAGTATGAAGATGACATGGCAGATTGCCCCTGGTTGAGCCTTGAATTCATCGGTACGGCGAACTCTATAGATCAACGACGATCGGCGTCACCCGGAATCGACACGCCGTGCCTGACGACGATGACAGTCGCGCGGCCGGGCACACCGCTACACTTAAACGCCTTCGATTTCAGGACACGCGGATGCAGACTGGCGAGCGCAAACCACATCCGCTGCAGGCCCTGCGTGATTTTCTCGGCCAGGAATCGGCAGGCGGCATGGTCTTGATGGCTGCCGCGATGTTGTCGCTGGTGGTCGCCAATTCATCGCTAGCGCAGACGTATTTCGACAGACTTCATCATCATCTTGGTGGGCTCAGCGTCCTGCATTGGATCAATGATGGCCTGATGACGCTGTTCTTCCTGCTGGTCGGTCTTGAGATCAAGCGTGAGATGCTCGAAGGTCAGCTGGCGAGCTGGTCGCAGCGCATTCTGCCGGGCATCGCCGCGCTCGGTGGCATGATCGTGCCGGCGCTGCTGTATTTCGCTTTCGCACGCAGCGATGCGGTCGCGCTGCGCGGCTGGGCGATTCCGATGGCGACTGACATCGCATTCGCGCTCGGTGTGCTGGCGCTGCTGGGTTCGCGCGTGCCGGCGTCATTGAAAGTGTTTCTCGCGGTGCTGGCGATCATCGATGACTTGGGCGCAATCATCGTCATCGCACTGTTCTATACCGAACAACTGTCATTTCTGGCGCTCGGCGGCGCGGCGCTGGTGCTGGTGGTGCTGGTCGTTCTCAATCGTCGCGGCGTGACCGCGCTCTGGCTTTATGCCGTGCCCGGCGCGCTGCTCTGGCTGCTGGTGTTGAAGTCCGGCGTGCATGCGACGCTGGCCGGCGTGATGCTGGCGTTGACGGTGCCGCTACGCACGCGCGACGACAACGACCGCGCCGATCGCGCGTCGCCACTGCACCGGCTTGAACATGGCCTGCACCCCTGGGTTGCGTTCCTGATCATTCCGATCTTCGGTTTTGCCAACGCCGGTGTGTCGTTTGCCGGCATGAATCTGCAGACGCTGATGCAGCCGGTGCCACTCGGCATCGCCGCCGGCTTGTTCGTCGGCAAGCAGATCGGTGTATTCGGCTTTGCGTGGCTCGCGATCAAGAGCGGTCATGCGCATCTGCCGGCGCAGGCCTCGTGGCGGCAACTGCACGGCATTGCATTGCTGTGCGGCATCGGTTTCACGATGAGCCTGTTCATCGGCGGCCTCGCATTCGGCGATGGCGGCGAGCTGATGCGCCAGACCAAACTCGGCGTGCTGGCGGCGTCGGTGCTGTCTGCGCTGATCGGCGTCGTGCTGCTGCGCGCCGCGGCGCCGCGGCGTTCGCAACAGCGCGGCGGCTTTGCTTAGAGGCTCTGGTAGGTCGTGTACTCGAACGCGAGGAACAGCGGCATCGCCTGCACGTCGGCAAACGGCAGGATCTGCGTCATGAACACACCGGCGATGCCGGTGTGCGGGTCGATCCAGTAATACGAATTGGCGAGGCCGGCCCACATCAGGCTGCCGGCGGCGCGACCGGTCGGCAGTGCCTTGGTATTGATCATCGTCGCCAGACCCCACTGGTGCGGAATATCCGGCGGCAGCGGCATGTCGTTCGACAACATCGGGTTGGCGGTCTTCACCGATGGCACCGTGAGCGCGCCCATCTGGTTGGTCGACAGCAAGGCCACCGTCTCCTCGCGCAGCACGCGGCCGTTTTCGCCCGCGCCCTTGTTGAGGATCATGCGCACGAACTTGAGGTAGTCGCCGACCGTGCCATACAAACCCGCGCCGCCGAGTTCGACTTCCGCCGGCTGCGGCAGTTCGAGGTCGAGCGGCACCAGATTGCCGTCGACGCGTTGGTGGATCTTGGCCTTGCGGGCGCGCATGTCGTCACGCATCACGAACGCGGTATCGCGCATGGCGAGCGGCGCGAACACATGCTGACTCAGATACGTGCCGAGCGTCTGGCCGCTGATCGCCTCGACGACGAGGCCTGCCCAGTCCAGGCCAATGCCGTATTCCCAGCGTTCGCCGGGGTCGAAAAGCAGCGGCACCTGCAGCGACGCGCGCGTCGCGCTGAGCACGCTTGGCGTGTTGGTTGCCGCCTGATATTTCTGCACGTTCTCGCTGAGAAACTCGTAGCCGAAGCCCGAGGTATGCGTCAGCAGGTGGCGCATCGTGACGGGCCGCCCGGGCGCGCGCGTGATCGGACTGCCGTCGCTCGCGAAGCCGTCGAGCACTTGCACGTCGGCGAGCGCCGGCAGCCATTTCGACGCCGGGCTGTCGAGATCGAGCTTGCCCTGTTCGAGCAGCTGCAATGCGGCGACCGAGGTCAGCGCCTTGGTCATCGATGCGATCAGGCCGACGGTATCGAGCGTCATCGGCGCCTCGCCATCGAGCGCGCGGCGGCCGAACGCGCCTTCGTACAACGTCTTGTTGCGGTCGGTGACCATCGCGACGACGCCGGGCACGGCGCCGGCATCGGTGGCTTGCTTGAGCACGACGTCAATCTGCAGCTGCATCGACATGAAGTGCGGCTCCCATTCTCGTTGTGTGGTGAAGGACGGTGTCTCAGGCGGCCAGCGAAACCTTGGCCGCGGATGCCGCCGCCGATGCCGGCACGAATTCGAGCCGGCCGTCGTCGATCGCTTCCTTCAGCAGCATCGGGCGGTCGAGCTCGTAGTTGTGCAGGACCCGCCACGGCAGGGCGCGACCCTGGCGTGGCAGCACGGTGTCGGCGCGGCGGATATAGCCGGAGCCAAGCGACGCGAGAATGTTTTCGTCGAGCATTTCGCCCTGCGGTGCGCGCGGCGTGAATACGCGCAGCTGCTTTTCGTCCATGTAGTTGAACAGACGGCAGAGGTAGCGCGCCGACAGATCGGCCTTGAGCGTCCATGGCGCGTTGGTATAGCCGACGATGATGCCGAGATTCGGCACGTCCTGGATCAGCGTGCCCTTGTAGGTCATCAACTTGCCGACATCGCCGCGCTGACCGTCGAGCGTGACGTCGACGCCACCGAACAGCTGGATGTTCAGTCCGGTCGCCGTGATGATGATGTCGGCGTCGAGCTGCTTGCCGGATTTGAGCTTGATGCCGGTCTCGGTGAACGTCTCGATGTGGTCGGTGACGACCGAGGCCTTGCCGTCCGAGATCGCCTTGAACAGATCGGCATCCGGCACTGCGCACAGGCGTTCATCCCACGGCATGTAGCGCGGCGTGAAATGGCTCATGTCGTAGCCTGCCGGCAGGCGCCGCTTCACTGCATTGAGCAGGAACGCACGGACCTGTTGCGGCCAGCGCTTCGCGGCCTTGTACAGCGCGCGCTGCAAAAAGATGTTGCGCCGGCGCGCGAAGCCGAACACCCAGCGGTCCGGCAGCAGCTTGCACAGGAACGCCGACAGCTTGTCGTACGCCGGGATCGAGAAGATGTAGCTTGGTGAGCGCTGCAGCATCGTGATGTGCTGTGCACCGTTCTGTGCCATAGCCGGCACCAGCGTCACGGCGGTCGCGCCGCTGCCGATGACGACCACGCGCTTGCCGGCGTAGTCGAGCTTTTCCGGCCAGTGCTGCGGATGGATGCGCAGACCCTTGAAGCGCTCCTGGCCCGGAAATTCCGGCAGGAAGCCCTGGTCGTAGTTGTAATAGCCCGTGCAGCTGATCAGGTACGAGCAGGTGTAGCGATGTTCCTGGCCGCTCGCCTCGTCGAGTGCCGTCACCGTCCACGTCGCCGTCTCGCTCGACCAGGCGGCCTGCGTGGTCTTCAGTCCGAAGTTGATCTTGCGGTCGACGCCGTACTCGCGCGCGGTGTCCATCACGTATTCGCGGATGATCGGGCCGTCGCCCATGACCTTGAGTCCGTCCCACGGACGGAACTCGAATCCGAAACAGCACATGTCCGTATCCGAGCGGATGCCCGGATAACGAAACAGATCCCAGGTGCCGCCGATCGCCTGGCGGCGTTCGAGGATCGCGAAGCGCTTGTCGGGGCACTCGCTCGCGAGGCGGCAGGCCATGCCGATGCCGGACAGGCCGGCGCCAATGATCAGGACGTCGTAATGCGGGTTCATCAGTTTTTCCTCCGGAAGCTGGCAGTCTTTGCCGCCACCCTGTGCCAAAACGCCAGCTCAGTCTGCGGCCGTTCCGCCAACCGGACTTGACAAGGCGAGACAAGAATTCGACTTTTAGAGACATGACGGCAATGGTCCGGGCCAGTGGCTTGCGGGGGTACAGCGCGCTGATGCATCAGCTCGGCGCCGATCCCGA
>DATCXY010000272.1:0-4521 GCA_036570585.1 Solimonas sp.
CAGGCGCGTGGTCGCGTCCTCGAAATTGGCATCGGTACCGGCCGCAATCTTCCGTTCTACGATCGCGACAAACTTGAATCGCTGCAGGGCCTCGATCCGGCGGCGCAAATGCATGGACTGGCGCGCAAACGGGCGCGCAAGGCGGACCTCGATGTTGAGTTGCTGACGTTGCCGGCCGAACGCATTCCGGCTGAAGACGAAAGTTTCGACACGGTGCTGACAACCTTCACTCTCTGCACGATTCCCGACGCCGTCAGCGCACTGCGCGAGATGCGCCGCGTGCTCAAACCGGATGGCGTGCTGCTGTTCTGCGAACATGGCCTGGCACCGGATGCTTCCGTACGCCGCTGGCAAGACCGACTGACACCGATCTGGAAACCGCTTGCAGGGGGGTGTCATTTGAATCGTGATATTCCCGCATTGCTCGCTGAGGGCGGCTTCGCGGTTACCGAAATCGAGGCTGACTATCTGCGTGGACCGAGGCCGATGACCTACGTTTATCGCGGCGCCGCAAGTCGCTGAGCGAACGCGTCGGTTTGCGACAGGAAGCCCCGCGATCGCGGGGCTTCCTGTCACGACTCAGCCCAACGCCCGCTTGATCTTCTCCAGCTCGACGGAGGCCTGCTGCATGCCGCTCTCCGGGACCATCGAGCCCTCACGATCGATCACCTCGGCAAAGCGCACGGCGACTTCATCAGCGTCGCCGGCGACGATGCCGCGTGTCATGGTGATGTGTGCGGCCTCGAACGCGCCGGCACCGGCGCACAAGATGGTGCGTGTCGGCGCATCCTCCGACAACAGATGCAGCAGCCCTTCGCTGACCAGTTCCGGGCGCAGCTGCTGCAGCATCTCCGGCGTCAGGATGTCCTCGGTCATGCGCGTCGCCGCGGTCGGCGCCAGTGCGTTGACGCGGATATTGTTTTTCGCGCCCTCGATCCCGAGCGTCTGCATCAGGCCGACCAACGCAAGCTTGGCCGCGCCGTAGTTGGCCTGACCAAAGTTGCCGTACAGGCCGGTCGAGGAAGTTGTCATCACGATGCGACCGTAATTCTGCTGGCGCATCAGCTCCCACACCGCCTTCGTGCAATGCACGGCGCCCATCAGGTGGACATCGACCACGAAGCGAAAATCGTCGAGCGTCATCTTCGCGAAACTCTTGTCGCGCAGCACGCCGGCATTGTTGACCAGGATATCGACGCGGCCCCACTTGGCGACTGCTTGCGCGACCATCGCCTCGACTGCCGCCATGTCGGTCACCGACGCGCCGTTGGCGATCGCCTCACCACCCGCCGCTTCGATTTCCGCGACCACTGCCTGCGCCGCCGAGGACGAACCGCCGCTGCCGTCGCGTGCGCCGCCGAGATCATTGATGACCAGCCTGGCACCGCGCGCCGCGAGTGCCAGCGCATGCTGGCGACCGAGGCCATTGCCGGCACCGGTGACGATGGCGACGCGATCCTTGAACGAAATCATGCTGTGATTCTCCTGAAAAGACAGTGCGGATTATTTCTGCGGACCGTGCTTGCGGCTTACTGCGTAAGGGTGATCGTGCGCGTCACTGATAGCCACGCGCCTGCAGCGTGAACAGGTTCGCGTAGATGCCGCTGACCTGCATCAGCGCGGCATGGTTGCCACGTTCGACGATACGGCCCTGGTCGATGACGACGATCTGGTCGGCCATGCGTACGGTCGAGAATCGATGCGAAATGACGATGGCGATGCGGTTCTGCATCAGCGCGCGGAAGTGCGAGAAGATTTCGGCTTCGGCGGCGGCGTCCATCGCTGCGGTCGGCTCATCCAGCACGAGGATGTCGGCCTCACTACGCATGAACGCGCGGGACAGCGCGATCTTCTGCCACTGGCCGCCGGACAGTTCGCGGCCATCGCGGAACCACTTTCCGAGCTGTGTCTTGTAGCCGCGCGGCAGCGTCTCGACAAACGGCGCAGCCATCCCCTTCTCCGCCGCTTCGCGCCAGCGCTCCGGCGCGTCGAAGCCGCGCACGTCGCCGGCACCGATGTTCTCGCCGACGATCAATTGATAGCGTGCGAAATCCTGGAAAATCACGCCGACGCGCGCGCGCAGTGCATGCTCGTCCCATTCCTGCAGGTCGAGACCGTCGAGCAGCACGCGGCCTTCACCCGGCTGGTAGAGCCGCGTCAGCAACTTGATCAGCGTGGTCTTGCCGGCGCCGTTCTCGCCCACCAGCGCCAGCGACTCGCCGGGCCGAATGTGCAGATCGATGTCATGCAGGGCGGGCGCACTGGCCCCCGGATAGGTAAACGAAACCCTCTCGAAGCGGATGCCGTCATGCGGCAGCGGTCCTTTCAGGCCAGCGCCGTGCGGCGGCGCGACCGGCGTTTCCAGATAATCGTAGAGCGTCGATAGATACAGATTGTCCTCGTACATGCCGCTGATCGCTGACAGGCTGCTGGTCACTGCGGCCTGTCCGTTGCGGAACAGCGCGAGATACATCGTCATCTGCCCAAGCGTGATACGCGCCAGCACCGTCGAGATCGCGACCCAGGCGTAGGCGCCGTAGTAGGCCAGCACGCCGAGCAGCCCCAGCCCGAAGCCCCAGGCGTCGCGACGCACCGCGAGGCTACGCTCCTCGCCATAGAGTTTGTCGAAGATGCCCTTGTAGCGCCCCAGCAGCAGCGGCCCGAGACCGAACAGCTTGACCTCCTTGGCATGATCTTCACGCGCGATCACGGTTTCCAGATAGGTTTGCATGCGCGTGGCCGGCGAACGCCAGCGGAACAGCTGGAATGCCTGCCCGGAGAATTTGGCTTCGGCGACAAACGACGGTACGCCAGCCAGCAGCAGTACGGTCACCGCCCACGGCGAGAACTGCACCAGTAGTGCGCCATAGCTGATCAGCGAAATCGCGTTCTGCGCAACGCTGGCGGTCTTGATGATCAACGCCAGCGGTCGCGTCGACGCCTCACGGCGCGCGCGCAATAGCTGGTCGTAGAACTCGGAATCCTCGAAATGCGTCAGCTCCAGCGTCAGTGCCTTTTCGAGGATCATCACGTTGACACGCTGACCGAGTTGGATGCGCAGCAAGGACTGGCACAGCGAGGTCAGTCGTGTCGCGCCGCTGGACGCCGCAACCAGCAGCCCCTCCAGTGCCACCCACTCCAGCACCGGTTGATACAGCGCCAGACTCGGATGTCCGCCATGCTGGACCAGCGCGATGGCCGCCACCACCGCGTCGACAATGCGCGCGCCGACATAAGCGATGCCCGCCGGCAACACGCCGGCCACCATGGTCAGCGCGATCAGCAGCACGAGCAGACCGGGGCTGGTCTGCCAGACCAGCGACAGCGCACGCGGCGTGAAGCGGAACACGCGCAAGCTGGCCATGCCCGGTTCGGGTCGCTGGGGATCAGTGGGGGCAGGCGCGTAACCAATCATCGGAGGGCCGGGTCGCGGAGCAAGCTGGAGAAATTAAGGCAACGCTGATTAAGCGTCGCGAGCGAAGGCAGTTGGCCCAAGGACGGAGCGCAGAAGCCGCAGCGTACATAGAAGTACGTGAGGACTTCGAGCACCGCCCTTGGACCAAGTGCCGAGCGCAGCAGCTTAATCAGCGTTGCCTTAACCGAAAAGCGGCGGCACGCGCCGCAGTGATCGGCGCAATGGCGGCGTAAGATACGCGCGCACCTGGCGGTGCCATCCCTTTTTCGCAGCGCAACCGCCCCGCACCATGACCGAGCCGACCGAAACCACGCCGCACCATCGCCATCTCGAGCATGCGCGCGAGCAGGTGATTGACCTGCTGTCACGCCAGGCACTGGAGCTGGAGCTGGTGTCGCGGTCCGGCGACCGCAAGCAGGACATCGTCGAACAACTGGTCGCACGCCAGCATCAGGCGGCGCTGTCGCAGCGCTTGTTGAGCTTCCATCCGGCCGACATCGCGTTCGTGTTCGAGAGCCTGTCCCCGGAAGCGCGCGGCGCCGCGTGGCCGCTGGTGCATTCGGAGCGCCGCGGCGCGGTCCTGCTGGAAATGTCCGATGCGGTGCGCCGCTCGCTGATCGGCCGAATGCGCGCCGAAGAAGTGGCAGCCGTCGTGCAGACGCTGGATTCGGATGAAATCGCCGATCTCGCCAACAGCCTGCCGGACGAGCAGCGCCAGGCCGTGCTCGATCAGGTCGATCGCGCGGATCAGGCCGAGGTGCACGCGGTCCTGAGTTTTCCCGAGGACAGCGTCGGCGCGATGATGGATCTGGATTTCGTCGCCGTGCGCGAAGATGCGACCCTGGAAGCGGTGCATCGCCTGCTGCGCCGCAAGAAGCCGCTGCCGGCGCACACCAACGAGCTGATCGTCGTCGACCGCAACACCACCCTGCGCGGCGTGCTGCCGCTCGATCGCCTGTTGTTCGAGGAGCCGGAAACCGAAGTGGGTGCGGTGATGCTGATGCAACCGACCTATTTCTTCACCGACGATCTCGACCGCGATGCGGTCGATGCTTTCGAGAAATACGATCTGATCTCGGCGCCGGTGCTGAACCTGCAGCGTCAGG
>DATCXY010000273.1:0-2059 GCA_036570585.1 Solimonas sp.
CCGGCGAAACCAGGCTCGCGGAACTGCCGGCGTGGCTGGCCGCCGCGAAGCTGGTGATCGGTGTCGATACCGGCCTGACGCACATTGGCATCGCCGTGGGGACACCAACCGTCGCGCTGTTCGGTTCGACCTGTCCATACCGCCAGGGCGCCGATTCGCCACTGATCGTGATGTACGACGCGCTGCCGTGCGCGCCGTGTCGCCGTCATCCGACCTGCGACGGTCGCTTTGATTGCATGCGCGGGCTGACGCCGCAGCGCGTCGCGATCGCGGCGACGCAGCTGCTCCGCGCATGAGCCGCCGCGCGACGCACGACGACGCGTTGCCGCCGGCGAATCGATGCGGTTTCAAACATGACAAGGCCTGCCGACCCACGGCCGGCCACCACAAGCTGGGGGAATCTTGGACGCCATCATCAACGCCGTTGACAGTCTGATCTGGAGCCGCGCGCTGATTGCGCTGTGCATCGGTGCCGGCCTGTATTTCTCGGTTCGCACGCGCTTCATGCAACTGCGCGGATTCGGCGAAATGCTGCGCCTGACGATCAAGGGTCAGAAATCCGAGGCCGGCGTGTCGTCATTCCAGGCGCTGGCGATGTCGCTATCGGGTCGCATCGGCATCGGCAACATCGCCGGGGTCGCCACCGCGATCGCGTTCGGCGGCCCCGGCGCCGTGTTCTGGATGTGGGTGATGGGCTTTCTCGGCGCGTCGACGTCCTACATCGAATCGACGCTCGCGCAGATCTACAAGGTCAAGGACGCCGAAGGACGTTATCGCGGCGGCCCGGCTTATTACATCGAAAAAGCGATGGGGCTGAAGTGGTACGCAATGGCGTTCGCCGTCGCCACCATTGCCGCCGCCGGCTTCCTGATGCCGGGCGTACAGGCCAATGCGATCGCCGACAGCGCCGCCAATGTCTGCGCCGGCAGCTCGCTGTGCGGCGCAATGGACGGCCAATGGCTGGGCCTGCCGGCGCGCGACGTGTTCAAGCTCGGTGTCGGCATCGCCGTCGCGCTGCTGCTGGCGACGATCATCTTCGGCGGCGTCCGGCGCATCGCGACGTTCGCCGAGGTCGTCGTGCCGTTCATGGCCGGCGGTTTCATCCTGATGGCGATCACCGTGATGGCGTTGAACGCCGCGCGCGTCCCTGAGATGTTCTCGATCATCTTCGCGAGCGCATTCGGCGCGCATGCCGCGTTCGGCGCGATGTTCGGCCTGGCCGTCGAATGGGGCGTCAAGCGCGGCGTCTACGCCAACGAGGCCGGCCAGGGCACCGGTCCGCACGCGGCGGCAGCGGCCGAGGTCTCGCATCCGGCCAAGCAGGGCTACGTGCAGGCGTTCGCGATCTATTTCGACACCATGCTGGTCTGCACGTCGACCGCATTCCTGATCCTCGCCACCGGCAAGTACAACGTCTACGCACCGGCCGGCGCCGCCGGCACGCCGTTGTACGCCGGCCTGCCCGGCGTCGAGGAAGGTCCGGGCTACGCGCAGGCCGCGGTCGAATCGGTGCTGCCGGGCTGGGGGGCAAGCTTCGTCGCGCTGGCGCTGTTCTTCTTCGCGTTCACGACCATCATGGCCTATTACTACATGGCCGAAACCAATCTGGCTTACCTCAACGGCAACCGCCGTCGGCCGTTGATGGTGCTGCTGCTGCGTCTCGGCATCATGGCGATGGTGATCTTCGGCGCGTTCCGCAACGCGCAGCACGCGTGGGCGCTCGGCGACATCGGCGTCGGCCTGATGGCCTGGCTCAACATCATCGCGATCCTGATCCTGCACAAACCCGCGCTGCTCGCCTTGAAGGACTATGAAGCACAGCGGAAAGCCGGCCAGGATCCTCAGTTCGATCCGGACGCGCTCGGCATCAAGAATGCGGATCTGTGGCGCGAGCGGCTGGCGAACAAGGCTCAGTCCTGAATGCACCTGCAGGAGCGCGCCTTGCGCGCGACCGCAACCTGGTCGCGCGCAAGACGCGCTCCTACAACAGCGATCGGCCCGCCAACGCTTCGAGTACGCGCAGCGGCGAACGCTCGGGATACTGCAGCGCCTCGACCGG
>DATCXY010000274.1:0-4416 GCA_036570585.1 Solimonas sp.
CGCCTGAGTTGCGAACGGCAAAGCGCTCGCCCGCCATGCCGGCCGCGAACAGCGTGCCGCCGGTGGCGCCATACAGACAGGTGTTGCCGATGATCGCCGCGTCGCGCGTCTCATAGCGGACGTTCTTCGCCGGTTTGACGACGATACGACCACCCGCCATGCCCTTGCCGACGAAATCATTGGCGTCGCCTTCGAGCTCCAGATGCAGACCACCCGCGTTCCAGACACCGAGACTCTGGCCTGCGGTGCCGCGCATCTTGATCGTGATCGGCTTGTCGGACATGCCGAGGTTGCCCCAACGCCGCGCAATCTCGCCGGACAGCCGTGCACCGATCGAACGATGCCGGTTCTGCGCCTTGTAGTGGAAGATGCCGCCAGTCTTGTGTTCGATCGCCGGCAGGCAGTCGTGCAGCATCGCCTCGGCCAGCTCGCCCTTGTCGAACGGCTCGTTGTTGAACATGCAGTACTGCGCCGACGGCAAGACCATGCCAGCCGATTCGAGAATCGGTGACAGGTCGAGGCCGCGTGCTTTGTCGGTGGCCGCCGTGTCGATGCCGAGCAGATCGGTACGCCCGATCAATTCGGCGATCGTGCGAATACCGAGCTGCGCCATCCACTGCCGCGTTTCCTCGGCGACGAAGCGGAAGTAGTTCATCACCATTTCCGGCAGGCCGATGAAATATTCCTTGCGCAGCACGCTGTTCTGCGTGGCGATCCCGGTTGCGCAGTTGTTGAGATGGCAGATGCGCAGATACTTGCAGCCGAGCGCGACCATCGGCGCAGTGCCGAAACCGAACGATTCGGCACCGAGAATCGCCGCCTTGATGACGTCGAGGCCGGTCTTGAGGCCGCCGTCGGTCTGCACGCGGACCTTGTCGCGCAGATTGTTCATGCGCAACGTCTGGTGCGTTTCCGACAAGCCGAGTTCCCACGGCGTGCCGGCGTACTTCACCGACGTCAGCGGCGAAGCGCCGGTGCCGCCGTCGTAGCCGGAGATCGTGATCAGGTCGGCGTAGGCCTTGGCGACGCCGGCGGCGATCGTGCCGACGCCCGGACCCGACACCAGCTTGACCGACACCAGCGCCTGCGGATTGACCTGCTTGAGATCGAAGATCAGCTGCGCGAGGTCTTCGATCGAATAGATGTCGTGATGCGGCGGTGGCGAGATCAGCGCGACACCCGGCTTGGCATAACGCAGCCGCGCGATGTTCTCGTTGACCTTGTCGCCCGGCAACTGGCCCCCTTCCCCGGGCTTGGCACCTTGCGCGACCTTGATCTGCAGCACTTCGGCGTTGACCAGATACTCCGGCGTGACGCCGAAGCGGCCAGATGCCACCTGCTTGATCTTCGACATCTTCTCGGTGCCGTAGCGCGCCGGATCTTCGCCGCCTTCACCCGAATTGCTGCGGCCGCCGAGACGGTTCATCGCGATCGCCAGCGCCTCGTGCGCTTCCGGCGACAGCGCGCCGAGCGACATGCCGGCCGAATCGAAGCGCTTCAGGATCGTCTCGACCGACTCGACTTCGTCGAGCGGAATCGGCGTTGCATCCTTGAGCTTGAACAGATCGCGGATCGTCGCGACCGGACGCGTATTCACGTGCGTCGCGTAGATCTGATAGTCCGCGTACTCGCCGCTCTTGACCGCCTTCTGCAGCGTCGCGATCACGTCCGGGTTGTACATGTGGTACTCGCCGCCGTGGATGAACTTGTACAGACCACCCTGTTCGATCGGCTTGCGTGCGCTCCAGGCGAGCTCGGCGAGCTGGCGCTGATCGGCTTCGATGTCGGCAAAGCGCGCGCCCTGCAGGCGCGACACCGTGTCTTCGAAACACAGGTCGACGATTTGATCGTGCAGGCCGACGATCTCGAACAGCTGCGCACCGCGATACGAGGAGATCGTCGCGATACCCATCTTCGAGATGATCTTGTACAGACCCTTGTTAATCGCCTTGCGATACGACTGCGCGAGCTGCTCGGCCGGCTTGTTCTTGACCTGACCGGAGCGGACCATTTCATACAGCGTCGCGTAGGCAAGGTACGGATAGATCGCCGACGCGCCGTAACCGATCAGGCATGCGAACTGATGCGGATCGCGCGCAGTCGCGGTCTCGACGACGATGTTGCAGTCGCAGCGCAGGCCTTCGTGCACGAGGCGGTTGTTGACCGCACCGGTGGCGAGCAGCGCATGCACGGGCAACTCGTCGCGCTCGAGCGGACGATCCGACAGCACGAGGATCACCTTGCCCGCGCGCACGGCGGCAACCGCCTCGTCGCAGATGTGCTGGATCGCGCCTTCGAGGCTGTACTGCGATGGCGCGTAGTTGATGTCGATGACGTGATGCGCGAAGTTCGCATCGTCGTTGCCGAGCGCGATCAGCTTGCGGAACTTGGATTCCGACAAAACCGGCGAGTCGATCAGCAGACGCGCGGCACGCTCCGGCGTCTCCTCGAACATGCCCGCCTCTCTGCCGAGCTGGCATTCGAGCGACATCACGATCTGCTCGCGCAGCGGATCGATCGGTGGATTGGTGACCTGCGCGAACATCTGCCGGAAGTAGTCGTAGACCGGACGGACCTTGGCCGACAGCACCGCAAATGGTGTGTCGTCGCCCATCGACCCGATCGCTTCGGCGCCAGCCTGCGCCAGCGGCCGCAACACCTGGTCGCGTTCTTCGAAGGTCAGCTGGAACATCTTGTGATACGTCGCCACAGTGTCTGGCGGCATCACGTCCAGCGAGTTCGGATCGTCGGACAGCGAGGCTTCAAGACGCTTCATCCTGGTCTTCAGCCACTGCTTGTATGGCTTGCGCGCCGCCAGCATCTTGTCGATGTCCTCGGGCCGCAGCAGTGCGCCGGTTTCGGTGTCGACAGCGAGCAGTTCGCCCGGACGCAGACGGCCCTTCTCGATCACGTCCTGCGGCTTGAAGTCATGCACGCCGATCTCTGACGCGAGCACGACATGGCGATCCGCCGTGATCACGTAGCGCGCCGGGCGCAGGCCATTGCGATCCAGCGTGCACGCCGCATAGCGGCCGTCGGTGATGACGATGCCGGCCGGACCATCCCAGGGCTCCATGTTCACCGAGTTGTATTCGTAGAACGCGCGCACGTCCGGATCGAGATCCTCGACGTTCTGCCAGGCCGGCGGAATCAGCGCGCGCAAGGACGCGAAGATGTCCATGCCGCCCGCGAGCAACACTTCCAGCATGTTGTCGAGCGACTGCGAATCCGAGCCCTTGAGATTCACCAGCGGCGCGATCTCCTCGATGTCGGGCAAGGCTTCGCACTGAAATTTCTTGGCGCGCGCCAGCGCCCACTTGCGATTGCCGGAGATCGTGTTGATCTCGCCGTTGTGTGCGAGGTAACGGAATGGATGGCACAAGCGCCACTGCGGCGTGGTGTTGGTCGAGAAGCGCTGATGAAACACGCACATCGACGATTCAAGCTGCGGGTCGGCGAGGTCCGGGTAGAAGCTCGCCAGATATTCCGGCATCACCAGGCCCTTGTAGACCAGCACACGGCACGACAGATGCGTGACGTAGAACTCGTCGTCGCCCTCCGCGGCGAGCAATTTCTCGGCGCGGCGACGCGCCTTGAACAGCTTCAGCTCGAATGCGAACTTGTGCGTATCGGCCGGCGCCGTGACGAACACCTGCTCGACCACCGGCACGCTCTTCATCGCCTCGTCGCCGAGCGCCGACATTTCGGTCGGCACGATGCGGAAGCCCGCCACTTTCAGGCCTTGCAGCGCGAGGCTTTCGTTCAGAACCGCGCGCGCGCGATCCCGGCGCTTATCGTCCTGCGAAAAAAAGAGGTTGCCTGCGCAATAGTCGCCGTCACCGAGATCAAAACCCAGATCCGCCGCGACCTTGCGCAAAAATACATCGGGCTTCTTCATCAGCAAGCCACAGCCGTCGCCGGTCTTGCCATCGGCCGCGACCGCGCCACGATGCGTCATGCGTGCCAGCGCGGTGATGGCGGTCTGCACGAGCTTGTGCGACGGCTGATCGTCCATGTGCACGATCAGGCCGAAGCCACAGCTGTCTTTTTCGAATTCCGGCCGGTAAAGACCGTGGCGCTGGTGTTCCAACATGCGGCTTGCTCCAGAAGCAGGACCTCGGGCGCGGCGCAAACACAGGCCTACGCGCCCCGAGCGGGCACGAACGATAAGGAGCGCCACTCCGCGTCTGCAAACGCCGATCAGCGATGACCCGCAGCCTCGGCAAGAGCGATAATTGAATCAGCGACTTAGCACACGCTAAGATAGCCATCTAAATAGCCATCTCGCCTTGCGTCGCGCACCAGCCATGAAATCCGTCTCGATCGCAGACGCCAGGAATCGCCTCACCGAGCTGCTGCACGGCACCGAGGATGGCCAGTCCGTACAGGTCACGCGGCGCGGTCAACCCGTCGCGG
>DATCXY010000275.1:0-11665 GCA_036570585.1 Solimonas sp.
GCCTCGGCGTGCGCCGCGGTCACCGCGACGGCGAGCGTCAGTCCCGACAGGCAAGCGACGATCTTGTTCATGTGGTTTTCCCCTTCTCGCTCTTCGTCGGCTGCGCCCGGGCGCTCGACCCGCCATTCTCGCACTGTCGCCACCCTCGCGGCAGCTAGGCCGACATCGCGGTATCGGCCAATCTGGCAGCATGGGCGAACGCACCCATCGCAGCGAATTCGTCCCGCGCGATCGCGACATCGCGCGCCGCCGCAGCCGCTGAATCGCTCCAGTGCGCGCGCGCCAGATACAGCCAGGGGCGAAAGCCTTCGGCGCCCGTGAAATCGAGCAGTGTCGCGACACGCGCAAGCGCGGCATCAGCTTCGGCGCGCCGCGACGCGTCGACCGGCAGCCGCAGCCAGACCAGCGTCGCGAGTATCTCCCAGACGCGCGAACCCGAAGCTTGCGCACTGCCGATGGCGGCACGCGAGCTTCGCTCGGCGTCCTCGAGCTGATCGGCGTGCTGCTGCACCAGGGCCAGCGTTGCCAGAACATTGGCCTCGAAGAAATATGCCAGCCCGCCCTGCGTGACCATCGGCAATGCTTCGCTCAGCGCTTCGACGCCCTCGGCGTGGCGATCATTGAGCCCTAGCGCCAACCCTAGCGCGCGCAAGGCGATCGCACGCATGAATGGGCTGCCTGATTGCTCCGCACGCTGCATGCCCTGTTCGGCCGGCGCCATCGCCGAGGCGAAGTCGCCATTGAGCAACGCCAGATCGACCAACCCCGAATACATCCAGCTCATCGACAGACCTTGTTCGCGATTGGCGACATCCATCGCCGCGTGCAGGTGCTGTCGCGCTTCGTCGAGCCGGCCCATCCAGATCAGCATCAAGCCGTAATAGGCGCGCGACATGAAGTTTTCGGTATCAACCGGTCGCGTGCGCCAGTCGTCACCGGCCGCATCGAGCAGTTCAATGATCTGCCGCAGTCGTCCGGCGGCATTAAACGACATCAGATAGCCAACGCGGAATCGATTGATCACCTGCGTCTGCCCATGTGCCATCGCCATGTCGATCGCCTGCTGGTGCAAGCCGGCGGCGACATCGATGCGACCGAGATGCAGCTGACGGCTGCCGTACGACATCAGCAGCTCGGCGTGCCCCGCAATGTCGTCGGCCGGCAGCAGCTGCCGCGCGTCGGCATACGCCACCTCGAGTTCTTCGTGATCGACGGACGCGAACTGCGCGAGCCGGATCAGCATGGCGCGAGCCAGCGCGCCGGCACGGCGCAATTGCGGATCATCGCGCCCGGCGCGATTCAGATCGGCAATCGCCGTGCGGCATTGTTCGATGGCCGTCACGAAATTGCGCACCGACAGCCAGCGTGCTGCGACGATGCCCCACAGACCGGCACGGCCGGCATCACCCGCGCCGCGCCAATGCTGGGTAATGCGCAGCGACAGCTCGCGTGCCGGCTCCATCGCGCCATGCCGCTGCTCCAGCAGGCGCGCCAGTTCAGCGTGAACGAGGCGCCGACGCGATTCCAGCTGCGTCCGGTAGGCCACCTCCTGCAGCAGCGGATGCGCGAAGCTCCAGCCGTCATCGTCGCTGCGCAACAAACCCTGCACTTCAAGCTGCCGCAGTCCGGCATCGATTTGCGCCGGCGCGTCCGCCATCACCGCCACCAGCAGCTCCACGTCAATACGCTGGCCGATCACCGCGGCCGCCTGCAGCAGCGCCCGGTGTGGCTCATCGAGACGATCGATGCGCGCAGCCAGCAGCGCCTGCACGCTATCGGGCAGGGGCCACTCATCGATCGGTCGTGCCAGCCGCCATGCGCGCGGCGAGCCGGCCAACCAGCCGCCGTCGGCCAGCGCCAGGACCGCCTCTTCGACGAAGTAAGGATGCCCGCCGGCGCGCTGCACCAACGTACGGATGGCACGGGTCAACGAGGGATCCGCGCCCAGCAGCGTGCGCGCCAGGCCTTCGAGATCCGCATCGGCAAGCGGATGCAGCAGCAGGGTCTCGCCGGACATCGCCTGCACGATGGCGGCGTTGTAGTCGGGCCGGTAATTGAGCAACAGCAGACAGCGCTCGCGCGTTGCGGCGCGCGCCAGTCGGATCAGGAACGCCTCGGTTGCCGGATCCAGAAAGTGCAAATCCTCGATCAGCAGTACGCGCGGCTCATCACCACAGCACAGAAAGCTGGCGAGGCGCTCGAACATCTGCTCCTGAAGGGCGCCCTGAACCTCACTCATGGCGATAGCGCTGCTGCCGGCGATCCCGAGAAATTCGAACACATGCGGCAGCAGCGCGGCGGCATCACTGACCTGCAGGGTCAGCGCCCCGGCAATCCACTGCCGTGCCTGCTCGTCGCTGGCACCGGCCGGCACGCCCAGGCGACTGCGCAACAACTCGCGGATCGGCAGCAAGGGCACACGGCGTGCATAGGGCACGGCGCTGCAGCGATGTACGGCGATACCGCTGCGCGCGCAGCTTTCGACAAACTCATGACATAGCCGCGACTTGCCCAGACCCGCACTGCCGACGACCGCCAGCACGCGTCCCTGCCCGTCTTGCGCCTGACGCAGTGCGTCCTGCAAGCGCGCGAGTTCCGCCGCGCGGCCGAGAAACGGTGAACCGCTGCGTGCCAGCGTGCGGCGCAGGCGTTCGTGATTGACGCCAGCGTCTTCGAGTTCAAATACTTCCTGCGGCTGATCATGACCGGCCAGTTGCGCGCCTCCGAGCGCCCGCAAGCGGCAATAGCCCTCCAGCAGCTGCGCGGTCGCATGCGAAACATAGACGCGGCCGGGTTCGCACAGCTGTTCGATCCGCGCGGCGAGATTCACGGTCGGGCCCTGTGCGGTGTAGTCGCTGCGCAGATCGTCGCCGATGCGGCCGACCACCACTTCGCCGCTGTTCAGGCCAATGCGCATCGACAGATTCAGGCCATGCGCCAGACGCAGTTCGTCGGCGTAGCGGCGCACCGCCTGCTGCATGTCGAGCGCGGCGTGCGCGGCGCGCAGTGCGTGATCCTCGAGCGCAACCGGCGCACCGAACAGCGCCATGATGCCGTCGC
The DNA here is from genome assembly GCA_036570585.1 of Solimonas sp. Lineage (GTDB taxonomy): Bacteria > Pseudomonadota > Gammaproteobacteria > Nevskiales > Nevskiaceae > Solimonas. Next base: position 3,061 of record DATCXY010000275.1, read on the forward strand.
CGGTGAACTGGTTGATGGTGCCGTCGTAACGATGCACGGCCTGCGACAACAGACCGAAGAAATGATCGAGCACCTCATGCCACAACTCGACGCCGGCCTGTTCGGCGAGCCGGGTCGAACCCTTGATGTCGGCGAACAGCACCGTGACGCGCTTGCGCTCGCCGACCACGGCGCCGGCGGCACGCAAGGCACCGTCGCGCAGATGCCGCGGCGTATAGCTGACGGCCGCGGCATCGGCCGCAACCAACGCGGTCAGGGCGGCGCCGCACTGGTTGCAGAAACGCGCGTCATCGGCATTTCCCGCCTTGCAACTCGCGCATGCCTTCATGATCCTCGAAACCCCGTTTGGCTGTTGTGTAACGCCGTCGTCCATGCAAGGGTAGCAGTCCTGCCGGGAGGTCCTCACATGCTGCTGCTGATCGGGGCCGGCGCCGTCGGCACCACGCTCGCCGCCTTTGTTGCGGCGGCTGGCCGCGAACCGCTGGAACTGTACGTGCGCGACAAGAACCGCGCCGAATTCGAAGCGATTTCACAACTGCGTGTCGAACGTGCCAGCGGCGTGCTGAGCGTGAACCGGCCGCCATTACGGACCGCTCTCGATCTGCACGATGTCGATTACCTGCTGATCGGCGTCAAGCATCCGCAGCTCGATGCGCTGATCGACAGTCTGCCGCCAGTGCCGGCCGGCTGCACGATCGTCTCGACACTCAACGGCTTGTCGGCGCTGCGTCGCCTGCGTGAACGACTGCCGCATGCGCACGTGGTGCCGATGACCGTGATGTTCAACGCGCAGTGGCTGGCACCGCTGCATGGCGAGCTGACGAGCCGCGCCGAGATCTACATCGGCAGCGACGATCAGCGCCTGCTGCGCGCGTTCGCGACGCCCGGCATCGCCGTCCGCCGATGCACGGGCGAAGCGGCGGCCTGGGGCAAGCTGCTGATCAATCTCGCCAACGCGATCTGCGCACTGACGCATGCCACATTCGAGGATCTGCTCAAGCCCGGCGCTCTGCGCGCGAGCTACGTGGCAGTGCTCGACGAAGCGGTCGGCGTGCTGCGCGCCACGAATACCGCGTTCAAGCTGCCGATGCCGATTCCGTATGCGCTGTACCGCTACCTGTTGGCCGGTGGCAGCTCATTGCCCTGGCACTTCGCGCGTCGTCGCAATGGCCTGCGCGAAAACGCATATCCGTCAATGGTCGCCGATGTCGAACGAGGCAAGCCGACCGAGGTTCACGAACTCAACGGTGAAATCGTCCGCCTTGCAGCGGCGCACGGTTTGTCGGCGCCGCGCAACCAGGCATTGATTGAAATGACTGATGCCTTTGCCGGACACAGTCCGCCGCCGTACTGGACAGCGGCGGACCTGCAGCGTCGTCTGGCTGACTAACGGCCGCGCGGGCCGAGCAGCAGCCAGAGAATGAACCCGAGTACCGGCAGGAAGAAGATCAGCACGATCCACAACACCTTCTTGCCCGTTGTCGCGCTGCTTTGCAGAACGCTGACGATCGCCCAGATATCTGCGATCAGGACGATCAGCCCCCACAGGCCATAGCTGTCGAAATGCATGAAGCCTCTCCTTGTCGTGATGCAACGTGGTTTTTATAGCAGAGCCGACTGAACGGCAACGTGAACGTCGGCTACAGTGATCGCCCCCTGCCAGCAGCACACGCCCGTGTCCGTTTCCCTCGATCAGCTGTCTTTCGACAATCGCTTTGCGCGGCTTGGCGACGCCTACAGCTCGCGCGTGACGCCAGAACCGCTGGCGAATCCGCGTCTGCTGCACGCCAACGCCGAGGTCGCTGCGCTGTTCGACCTTGACCCGGCTGCGTTGCACAGCGAGGCGTTCGTCGACATTTTTGCCGGCAACCGCGTGCTGGCCGGCGCCGAGCCGGTAGCCGCGCTCTATGCCGGCCATCAGTTTGGCGTGTTCGTGCCGCAACTCGGCGATGGCCGCGCGATGTTGCTCGGCCAGGTCCGCAATGCACGCGGCGAAAGCTGGGACCTGCAACTGAAAGGCGCGGGCCAAACGCCATATTCACGCTTTGCCGACGGCCGCGCGGTGGTGCGCTCCAGTGTTCGCGAGTACCTCGCCAGCGAAGCCATGCATCACCTGGGCATTGCGAGCACGCGTGCGCTGAGCCTGATCGCCGGCGACGATCCGGTACGCCGCGAAACCATCGAGCGCGCCGCCGTGATCTGTCGCGTCGCGCCGTCGCACGTGCGCTTCGGCAATTTCGAGGTGTTCTATTACCGTGGCCAGACCGAGCGTCTGGCGCCGCTCGCCGATCACATCATCAACGAGCACTTCGCTGAACTGCGCGCCCTGCCCGATCGCTACGCGCGCTGGCTTGGCGAAGTGGTCGAACGTACGGCCAGACTGATCGCGCAGTGGCAGGCGGTCGGTTTCTGCCACGGTGTGATGAACACCGACAACATGTCGATCCTCGGCCTGACGCTCGATTACGGGCCTTACGGTTTTCTCGACGCGTTCGACGCGCATCACATCTGCAATCACAGTGACGAGGGCGGTCGCTATGCCTACGACCGCCAGCCCGGCATCGGCCATTGGAACGCCTCGCGCCTGCTGCAGGCGACGCTGCCGTTGCTCGATGCCGATGAACAGCGTGCGGTCGAGATCGCCACCGGTATCCTCGATCTTTACGGCCCGGCGTATTCACAGACGATGACTGGCATGTGGCGCGCCAAGCTCGGCTTGCGCGATGCGCAGGACAGCGACGTCGAGCTGATCAACCGCTTCCTCAGCCTGCTGCATGCCGGTCGCGGCGACTTCACGCGCAGCTTCCGACTGCTCGCCGATGTGCCGACGGCGAGCAACACCAACGCGGGTCCGCTACGTGACGAGATGCGCGATCTCGCCGCGTTCGACGCGTGGTTGCCGGACTACCGTGCGCGGCTGCAGTCACAAGGCGTCGCCGACAGCGAACGACGCGCGGCCATGAATGCGGTCAACCCGAAGTTCGTGCTGCGCAATCATCTGGCGCAAAAGGCGATCGTCGATGCCGAGCATGGTGACCGCGAGGAAATCGAGCGCTTGCTGACGATCCTGCGCCGGCCGTTCGACGAACATCCGCAATTCGAGCACTACGCCGCCGAACCGCCGCCCGAGGCACGTCACATCGAGGTCAGCTGCTCGTCGTAGCGAGACGCCATCAGCGTTAACAGGCCCTAGTCGAACTCCATGCCGCCGCTGCCCTTGCGCACGACGAAGCCGTGTGCGGCGAGATCGTCAAAGATCTGCCGGCCATGGCCTTCGTCCTGTGCTTCGACCATGACCTCGAGCGTCGCATTTTTCGCATGGCCGCGATGCAGGCGCTCGTGGTGAACCTGGATGATGTTGCCGCCTGACTCGCCGATACGGCCGGCGACACGCGCGAGAAAGCCGGGACGATCTTCGATGTCGATCGACAGCGAGATCAGCCGCGATTCGTTGACCAGCTGGCGCAGCAGCACCGACGCCAGCAGCCGCGTGTCGACATTGCCACCGGAGATCACCAGCCCGACCTTGCGCCCGGCGAAGCGCGCCGAATCGGTCAGCAGGGCGGCCAGACCAACCGCGCCGGCACCCTCCGCGATGACCTTCTCGATCGAGGCCAGCAGGCCGATGGCGCGTTCGATCGCCGCCTCCTCGACGCGCATCAGTTCGGCGACGTGTTCACGAATCACCGCCAGCGTCAGCCGGCCAATATTCTTGACGGCGATGCCTTCGGCGATCGTCTGGCCACCCTTGACCAGCGATGGATCGTTCTGCAGCGCTGCGTACGCCGACGGAAATGCCGCAGACTCGACACCGACCATCTGGATGTCCGGATTGATGCCATGCGCGGCAATCGCCATGCCCGAGATCAGGCCGCCGCCGCCGACCGGCACGATCAGCGTGTCGAGTTCCGGTACCTGCTCCAGCATCTCCAGCGCCACCGTGCCCTGGCCGGCGATGACATACGGATCATCGTACGGATGAACCAGCGTCATGCCACGCTTGCCGATCAGCTCGGCTTCAAGAAACGCGTGTGCGTCGGCGAGCGTCTCGCCGTGCAGGATCACCTCGCCACCCAGCTCACGCGTGTTGCGGACCTTGGTGAATGGCGTGATGGCCGGCATGACGATGATGCTTTTGATACCAAGCCGCGTCGCGTGATGCGCAACACCCTGCGCGTGGTTGCCGGCCGACATCGCGGCGACGCCGGCAGCGCGTTCGGCGTCGCTGAGGCTCATCAGCTTGTTGAGCGCACCACGCTCCTTGAACGACGCGGTGAACTGGAAATTCTCGAACTTGATCCAGACCTCGGCACCGGTGATCTTCGACAGCACACGCGAATGCGTGCACGGCGTGCGGACCAGCTGGCCATCCACGACATTGGCGGCGCGACGGACATCGTCGAACGAAACCGGCAACTCCACAGCATTCATCGCGCACTCCGGGTTTTGCTGCTACGCACGTTGACGACAGCGTCGTTCTGCAAGGTCACGGTGACGCTGCCGTGTTCGCTGTCCTTGTAGGACCAGGTTTCGACTTCGCCCCTGGCGTTTTTTCGGGTTGAAATGCGCTGCGGTTCGCCGCGCAGATGACGGACATCATCAGCCGTCATGCCGGCCACGATCTCGTCACGCTGGCGTGCATCGCGAATGCGCGCTTCATTGGCGAGTCGTGCGGCGTACTCATCGCCCCAGGCAGCGTCTTCCTCGGCACGCGCCTTCTGATATTGCTGCACGCGCGCATCGTGTTGCATGGTCAGCGAGTCCGCCTTCTGCGCAGGCACCACGGTCACGTCCGGCACCGCCACCGGCGCATCGCCGGCGTGGCAAGGCTTGTCGCTGAACTTCGGCACGCCGTCGACGATGCAGTGATAAATCTCGGCATGTGCGGGCGTACACGACAACGCCGTGAGCACGGCGGCGGCCGACAGCTGACACAAAGCGAGAGTACGAGACATGCGCGGCATTATCGACTTCGACTTTGGCTTGTGCATGAGGGCGAATCCCTCAGTGAATGCAGGTTCAGTCGGTCGCCACCGGCCGGGCCGGGTCCCGGATCCACTCGCTCCATGAGCCCGAATACAGTCGGCCACCCGACAAGCCGGCGATCTCCAGCGCCAGTAAGTTGTGGCAGGCAGTGATGCCGGAGCCGCACATCGACACCAGCTGCGCGGGGGCGTGACCACCCAGACGCATCTGCCAGCGGCGGCGCAGTTCGTCAGCCGGCAGAAAATGACCGTCGGCGTCGAGATTGCGGGCGAGCGGATGGTTGACCGCGCCCGGCACATGGCCCGCGACCGGGTCCATCGTCTCGTTGCGGCCGGCGAAGCGGTCGGCGGCGCGCGCATCGACCAGCACGATCGATTGCGCTGCGAGCGCCGCACTGATGGCATCCGTGTCGAGCCAGCCGGTGAACTCACGCACCGGCACGTCCTGTACGGCCGGCACCCTGGCCGGCGTATCGACCATCGGCAGACCGAGCGCACTCCAGGCCGCGAGTCCACCATCGAGCACCGCGACGCGTCGATGACCAGAGGCGCGCAGCAGCCACCACAATCGCGACGCGAACAGGCCATTGCCCTGATCGTAGGCGACGACCTGCGTATCGTCGTCTATGCCCCAGGCCGCGAGGCGTTGCGCGAACGCGGCCGGCTCCGGCAGCGGATGGCGGCCGCTGGTGGCGGTGACCGGACCGGACAAGTCGTCGTCGAGGTGCGCGTACACCGCCCCCGGCAAATGGCCGCGCGCGAACGCCGCCGCGCCGTATGCCGGATCGGCGAGATCGAAGCGGCAGTCGACCGGTCGCCAGCGCGGATCGTGCAGCTGCTGGCGCAAGGCTTCGGCGTTGATCAGGGCGTCGCTCATCGGATTCCCACCCGGCAGACCGTGACCGGCCGATTATCCGCGCATCGGCGCGCACGGGCCGTGACCGCCGGCACACATGACAAAGATCACGCCGGGCCGGATAATTCGCGTTCCTGCCGCGCCGTTCGTGCCGCGGCGCTGTCGTCCACTCCAGAGCACCATGTCCCAGTACGTTTACACGATGAATCGCGTCGGCAAGATCGTGCCGCCGAAGAAAGAAATCCTCCGTGACATCTCGCTGTCGTTCTTCCCCGGCGCCAAGATCGGCGTACTCGGCTACAACGGCTCCGGCAAGTCGACGCTGCTGAAGATCATGGCCGGCATCGACAAGGACATCGTCGGTGAAGCGCGGCCGATGCCGGGCCTCAAGGTCGGCTACCTGCCGCAGGAACCGCAGCTCGATCCGGCCAAGAACGTGCGCGACAACGTCATGGAAGCCCTGTCGCACCTGACTGACGTGCAGGCCGAACTCGACAAGGTCTACGCCGCCTACGCCGAAGAGAATGCCGACTTCGACAAGCTGTCCGCGCGCCAGCAGGAACTGGAATCGCAGCTCGCCGCCGGCGACGGCCACAACATCGACGTGGTGCTCGACAAGGCAGCCGAGGCGCTGAACCTGCCGCCGTGGGAAGCCGACGTCACCACGCTGTCCGGTGGTGAACGCCGCCGCGTCGCGCTGTGCCGCCTGCTGCTCAGCAAACCGGACATGATCCTGCTCGACGAGCCGACCAACCATCTCGACGCCGAGTCGGTCGCCTGGCTGGAGAAGTTCCTCAAGGACTTCCCCGGTACGATCATCGCCGTCACGCATGACCGCTACTTCCTCGACAACGTCGCCGGCTGGATTCTCGAACTCGATCGTGGCCACGGCATTCCATGGCAGGGCAATTATTCGAGCTGGCTGGAGCAGAAAGACAACCGCCTGCAGACCGAGCAGAAGCAGGAAGACGCGCGCTCCAAGGCGATGAAGGAAGAACTGGAATGGGTGCGCAAGAACCCCAAGGGCCGTCAGGCCAAATCAAAAGCACGCATCAAGGCGTTTGAAGAACTCTCCTCGCAGGAATACCAGAAGCGCAGCGAGACCAAGGAGCTGTACATCCCACCCGGCCCGCGCCTCGGCGATGTGGTGATCGAGGTCAACAACCTCGCCAAGAAGTTCGGTGACCGCACGCTGTACCAGGGCGTCAGCTTCTCGGTGCCGCGCGGCGCGATCGTCGGCATCATCGGCGCAAACGGCATGGGCAAGACCACGCTGTTCAAGATGCTGACCGGACAGGACACGGATTACAGCGGCGAGATCAAGGTCGGCGAGACCGTGAAGTTCGCGTACGTCGACCAGAGCCGCGACGGGCTCGACGGCGACAAGTCCGTGTTCCAGGAAATCGCCGACGGCAAGGACATCCTCAAGGTCGGCAACTTCGAGATGCCGTCACGCGCGTACATCGGCCGCTTCAACTTCAAGGGCGAATCGCAGCAGAAGCGCTTGAAGGAGTTGTCCGGCGGCGAACGCAATCGCGTGCATCTGGCGAAGATGCTGCTGCAGGGCGGCAACATGCTGCTGCTCGACGAACCGACCAATGACCTCGACGTCGAAACGCTGCGCGCGCTCGAAGAAGCGATCCTCGATTTTCCGGGCAACGCCATGGTCATCTCGCATGACCGCTGGTTCCTCGATCGCGTCGCCACCCACATCCTCGCGTTCGAGGATTCCGGAGAAGCGGTCTGGCACGAAGGCAACTACCGCGAATACGAAGACGACTTCCGCCGCCGCACCGGCAGCGAACCGGGCGTCAACCGCCGTTCGCGACACAAGAAGCTGGCGTAAATCCCGGCCGGACGTTTCCCGAGGCCACCCGCTCCAGCCAGAGCGGGTGGCCTTTTTTGTTGGCAGACAGTCCACGGCGAATTGGGATTTCCGGGAACGGCGCGCACAGTGACGACATCCAATGTGCGAGAACCCGAGGTTTACACACCTGCCATGCCCACTACGCCCGCCACCACCTCCTCCTCATATCCCGTCGAATGGTCGGACAGCGAACTGGCGCAGCGCATCATCGCAGGCGATGAAGCGGCGATGTGCGTGCTGATGCGCCGCCACAACCAGACGCTGTACCGGGCAGCGCGCAGCATCCTCCACGACGATGGCGAAGCCGAGGACGTGGTGCAGGACACTTATGTCCACGCCTATCAGGCCATGGCCAGCTTTCGCGGCGACGCACAGTTGTCGACCTGGCTGACCCGGATTGCCATCAACGAAGCGCTCGGCCGGGCACGCAAGCAAAGGCGTCGCGCCGAAATCATCAGACTTGATGCCGGCCCGGAAATGCAGGACGACCATGCGGAGCCAGACGTGCCACCAGTTTCCTCCGAGCCGCCGGAAAGCGCGGCCTTGCGCGCCGAAGTGCGGCGCCTGATCGAAAGCAAGATCGATCAGCTTCCCGACGTGTTCCGCAGCGTGTTCGTACTGCGCGCACTTGAGGACATGAGTGTCGATGAAACGGCCGACTGCCTCGGCGTGCCGGCGGCGACCGTACGTACGCGCTACTTCCGCGCCAAGGGTCTGTTGCGCGAATCGCTGGCGCGCGAAATCGACTTCAACTTTGAAACCGCCTTTGGCTGTGCCGGACCACGCTGCGATCGCATTGTCGCCGGCGTGCTGACACGGCTACGGGCACTTCCCGCTGGCAGAACCTGACGGTCTGCAGTTTCATCCATGGAGAAATGCGATGTCCGATAGCTTTTT
>DATCXY010000276.1:0-2426 GCA_036570585.1 Solimonas sp.
CCGTTGTCCATGCGCGCCTGCGAGTTGCCGACGACGTAGAGGCCGTCGATGGTCTTGTTGTTCCAGTCGACGACGCGGCAATGCTCGTCGGCGAGCACGCCGGTCGCGGCGATGCCGCCGCCGGCCATGCGATGCAGCGGAATCGCATAGAACGGTGCCTGCAGCAGCGGGCCGAGATTGGCGTTCGGCTTCTGCTGCGGATCGCCGCACATCAGCGCGCCCCAGGGATGCGTACCGCGTTTGAAGTCGAGATCGTCGCCGGTCTCGCAGTAGCCGTTGAACGCGGCGATGGTCTCGGCGAGGCCGTCCTCGGCAATGCCGGCCTTGGCCGCGAGTTCGGCCAGCGTGTCGGCCTTGAGGCCGAAACCTTCCGGCAGCTCCTGGCCCGGCATCAGCGAACCGAACGGATACTTGCTGCGCGCCTGATGATCGAACACTGCCCAGCACGGGAAGTTCGGCTGCGATTGTGAGCCGCCGTCGATCGTTTCGAGCGCGAAGTACACGGAGCGATAGAACGCTTCGTTCGAAAACCGCTGGCCGGCACGATTGACGACGATCGTGTGCGGCAAGCCAAGAAACGGCAGCGCGCCGCGCCACAGCGGCACGCCTTCTTCCTGCTCTTCGCCGGGAATGTGGAAGCCGAGCATGGTCACGTCCGGCACGCGCGCGATGCGCGCGCCGAGCGCACCGGCGAGACGCAGATGCGCGCCATCGATCGACGCCATCACCATCGACACCGGATCGAGCTGGTGGCCGAGCGTCTTGGCAAGACTCGGATCGCGTTCATAGCTGCTGACGCCGATGATCACGCCGCGCCTGGCCTTGACATAGAGGTCGCGACCGTCGCGTTTGGCGCGCACGCCGACGACGCGCTCGCCATCGTGAATCAGTTCTTCGGCGCTGACGCCGGTATGCAGCGCGATACCACGATCGAGCGCGCCCTTGACGAAGTACGCGGCCAGCCCCGGACCGGCGCAGCGCTCATCATTGCTGAGCCGCTCCGCCATCACGTTGAAGTCCCACTGCATCATGTTGGCCATGCCGCCGCCGCTGAAGATGTCTTCGTGCGTCAGTGCATACGGCACGTGCGGCGACACGCGCGTCTTCGTTTGCCACTCGCCGAGCGCTTCGGCCTTGAACGGCAGCACCTCGAGATAGCGGCCTTCGGCGAGGCCATCTTCGTTGTGTGGGTAGTAGTAGTCGGGCAGATGGCGGATCACGCACATCTTCAGGCCGATCCTGTCCTCGAAGAATTTCAGCGCGACCGGTGCATGGATCGCCTGGTTGAGGATCGCCTTGTCTTCGCCGTAACCGAGCGACAGGCTTTTGACGTAGCGAAACCCGCTCTCCGGCGAATCCTTGATGCCGGCTTCAGCCTCCAGATGATTGCCGGGAATCCAGACCTCGCCCATCGAGAAGGCGGTGACGCCGCCGACCTGATCGGAGCGCTCCAGCACCAGCGCACTGGCGCCGAGTTCATGTGCGGTGATCGCGGCCGCGAGGCCACCGCCGCCGGAACCGATCGCCACCACATCGGCTTCAAGGTGCCACTGCTCGGGAATCTTTTTCATCTCGAAATCCTGGTTGGTTGCAGCATCAGTGCCGCCAAAGAAGTGCTGCGGAGATTAAATCGTCATTGCGAGCGTAGCGAAGCAATCCTTTGCGCTGCCGGATCAAACCGCGTTGCTCGATTGCTTCGTCGCTCTGCTCCTCGCAATGACAAGTCCGTGCAGTGCTCCTAAGTCAGGAACCGTCCACCGTTGACGCTGATGGTCTGGCCAGTGACGTAGTTGGCATCGTCGCTGGCGAGATATGCAACCGCCGCGGCGATGTCGTCCGGACAGCCGGGGCGTTGCATCGGCATGCCTTGTGCGTAATCGTCAACGTCGACCGGCGACTCGCGCAGCATCGGTGTATCGACGAAGCCGGGCGGCACATGATTGACGGTGATGCCGGTCGGCGCGAACTCGATCGCCAGCGCCTTGGTGAAACCGATCACGCCGCCTTTCGATGCAACATAATGCGACATCGCCTTCGCGCCGGTCTGCGCCGATGACGATGAGATGTTGATGATGCGGCCCCATTGCGCGGCCAGCATGTCGGGAATGATTTCCTTCGTGCACAGGAACGGCCCTTTCATGTTCACGCGCATCATCTGGTCCCACATCTCCTCGGTGATCGTCAGCAGGCGGTTGAAGCCGACAATGCCGGCGTTGTTCACCAGAATGCCGATGGGCCCGAACGCAGCGCGCGTTTCAGCTGCACAACGTGCGACGTCCGCGGCACTGGACACGTCGCCAATGCACACCATCGCCCTGCCGCCGACCGCGCGAATCGCTTCGACCGTCTCGGCGACACCGTCGGCGCGCAGATCCCAGGCCGACACCGCGGCGCCGTCGCGCGCGAGACGCAGCGCGATCGCGCGG
>DATCXY010000277.1:0-9926 GCA_036570585.1 Solimonas sp.
AGCCAGACCAATCCGCATATCGTGCCGCTGGTCGCCGCAGCCGAACGGCAGCGCCGCGGCCTCGCGCCGCTGGCGCGCGAACTGGTCAAGCAGGGCGGCAGCGGCGCGCTGCGTCTTGCACGCAAACATCTTGATCCATACGGCGGCGGCGGTCTGCTGAGCCGGATCGACAATATCGTCCAGCAGCGCTATGCGGGCGATATCAACATCTTTCCGGTGCCATCGCATCGCCGCATGCTGCGACTGTTCGCCAATCCCTCGGCGGACGATATCCAGACCTACATTCGCGAAGGCGAGCGTGCCACCTGGCCGCGCCTCGAACGCATCCGTCTGCAGACGCAGATTTCGCGTACGTTCGAGGACTGCATTCGCCGGCTCAAGCGGCATCAGCGCGCGATCTGAGCCTCCGCCAAAGAATGCGCGCGCCCTGCCGAGCCGAGACGCGCGCTCAGACCTGCTTCTGCTTCAGCAGATCGCGGATCTCGGCCAACAGCCTCTCTTCAACGCTCGGCTCCGGCGCTGCGGCCGGTGCTTCAGGCTTCGGTGGTTTCTTGAGATTGTTGATGGCGCGTACCATCAGGAAGATCGCCAGGGCAACGAGCACGAAGTCAAAGACGGTTTGCACAAAGCTGCCGTACGACAGCAGCACCGCCGGCGTCTCGCCTTCAGCCGCCTTCAGCGTGATCGCCATTTTTGTGAAATTGATGCCTCCGGTGACGAAACCGAGCAGCGGCATGATGACGTCGCCAACCAGCGACGACACAATCTTGCCGAACGCGGTGCCGATCACGACACCAACCGCCAGATCGATGACATTCCCGCGCATCGCGAATGTCTTGAACTCTTGCATCATGCTCATCGAAACTGCTCCTTCTTGCTGGGATTTTCAGGACGACAGACAGCTCGGCAGTCCGGCTGCCAGATTCGGATACTGCGGCGTAAAGCGCAACTCTTCGCGCAAGCGCCGGGTCAGCAGACGCTTTGATTCCTCGATGAACGACATCATCGCCGGCGTCAGCGCCGCGTGCGCCTGGCTCATTGCAATCTGCGGCGGCGGCGGCAGGTCGAGCAAAGCGGCACAACGCAGGAAGTAATCGGCCATCGTCGTCGGGTCGCCATCGGCGATGTTGTACGCGCGGCCCGCGTGGCCAAACGCGGCGGCATGCAGCGCGGCAGCAGCAAGATCGTCGGCGTGAATCCGGTTGGTATACGACGACTCGTCGCCACTGACGACGGGCAGGCCCTTGCGCAGGCGCTCAACCGGCATCCGACCGGGGCCGTAAATGCCGGGCACGCGCAGGATGATCGTTGCGCGCGTGACGGCGTCTTCGGCCTGCCATGCCTGCAATGCACGTTCGGCATCGAGCCGCCGCCTGCCGCGATCGCTTTTTGGGTTCAGCGGCGCATCTTCATCGATCCAGTCGCCGCCGCAATCGCCGTACACCGCCGATGTCGAGATATAGACGATGCGCTCGATCGATCCGCGCTGCGCCGCGAGCCAGCCCCGCAGGCGGACGTCGGCGAGGCTGCTGACCGAGGGCGGCGCAAACCAGAACAGCAGCGGCCAGTCACCGGCATCTTGCGGCTGATCGAGATCCTCGATGCGTGCGATAACGCCAGCCTCGTTGAGTGCCGCGACTTTTTGCCGGTCGCGGACGATTGCCGTAACCTCGCGGCCCAAGGCGCGCAAGTGCGCCGCGACACGCAGGCCCACGTCACCGCAACCGGCGATCAACGCCGCCGCCGGCAATGCCGCGTGCAAGTCCCCGTCCGGAATCTTCATGACCCGACAAGTTTACTTGGCCGATCGGCCGCAGAGTTTCAGCGTCGAAGACAATGAGACGCTATTGGCCGCCGGCCTGCGTCACGGTCTGGCGCTGCCATTCGGCTGCCAGTCCGGCGGCTGCGGTTCCTGTCGCGTACCGCTGATCAGGGGCGAGATCGATTATCCGTTTGCGCCGCCGGCGCTGTCGGACGCCGAGCGCGACGCCGGCTACATCCTGATGTGTCTGGCGCGCGCCAAGACCGACCTGACGATCGCACTGCATCAGCCCGCGCAGCTCGATGATCTGCGTCCGCGCCAATTGCCGGTACGCGCCGCACACAAGGCTTGGCTCGCGCATGACGTGTTGGGCCTGACACTGAAATTGCCGAAGGGCGACGGCTTCCAGTATCTGCCAGGCCAATATGTCGACTTGCTGATCGACGACGGCCGCCGCCGCAGCTTTTCGGTCGCCAATCGTCCGAACGGCGAAACCCTGGAACTTCATATCCGCGTCACGCCGGAGGGCCGCTTCGCCAACTGGGCAGCCAACGAGATGCCGGAGCGCGCGATCCTGCGGCTGGAAGGCCCACTCGGCGCGTTCTATTTGCGCGAAGACTCGCAACGACCGATCGTCATGGTCGCTGGCGGCACTGGCATCGCACCGATTCACGCGATGCTCGACGAGTTGCTGACGAGCGGGGCGCAACGAGCCGTGCATTTGCTGTGGGGCACGCGCAGTCTCCGCGACCTTTACCTCGATGAGCGCCTCAAGCGTTGGGCCATGCAATACCCACAGTTCCGCTACACGCCGGTGCTGTCGGAACCCGACGCCACATGGAAAGGCGCGAGCGGCTTTGTCCACGAGGCGCTGCTGCAAGCGCACCCGACGCTGGCAGGTCATGAAGCGTATCTGTCCGGGCCACCGGTAATGGTGCGTGCCGGCAAGGACGCGTGCATCAAGGCCGGCGTCGATGCCGATCATCTGTACTACGATTCATTCGACTACGCGTACCAGACCTGGCCACAACTCGGCTGAGTAACGCGCCGTATCAGCGTGCGTCTACAGCGGCTGGCCGGCGAACTCCAGGCCCTGTCGATAGAAACGCTGTGCATCGGCCGTGTTCTGCGTCATCTCGCTGAGTCGCGCCAGTTCCAGATACGCCGCCGCTGACGGCGCCACACGCAGCATGGCATCGAGATAGCTGCGCGCCTTGCCCCACAGCTTGTTGCGCAGGCAGACACGACCGGCGGTGATCAGCAGTTCCGGGCGTTCGCCGTACTGATTCAACCAGTTCTCGATCGATGCCAGTTGCGACAGCGGATCGTCGGCATGCAACTCACCATAGATCGCGGCCAGATCCGCGTCCCACTCCTTTTTCAAGACGTTGTTGACGAACGCCAGCGCTTCGGCCTGCGCATTGAGACGCGCCAGACCGCGGACATATTCGTTGCGCACCGCGACGATGCGCCGGGATTCACGCGGTGCTGCGTCCCAGATGGTCTTGAGGCGATCGAGCCGCGCCAGCTTTTGCGCTTCCTGCAGACATTCAACCAGCGTACGCGTCAGCAAGCCGCGATAGCGCTCCTCGCTGAGTGCGCTTTGGCTGTTGCCGTCGAGCAGCAGCTGCCGCAACGACTCCCAGGCCCTCAGGCCTTCGTAGCTCGCCGCCAGCATCTCGGTCGCGTACGGATGCTGGGCATTGATGCCGCGCAGGCGCAACGCGGTATCGCGCGCCGCGGTGAATTCGCCACGCTCGATCTGCAGCTCGGTCTGCGTCAATAGCGTCGCGAACTCCATCTCCGGGGCGATTTCACTGGCGAGCTTCAGATAGTGGTCGCGGCGGTCGCCGGCACCGAGCCGCTGTGCGGCACGCGCCGCGGCGAGATAGTTCAGATGCCCGGCATGATGATCGGCGGCGCGACGCACCAGTTCAATCTCGGCGCGCTTCCAGTTGCCTTCGAGCAAACGAAGCAAGCCCGTCTCGAACGATTCCTGTGCCTTTTCCGCGCGCCGCCTGGCGAGCAGGCGCTGCATCGTCGCCGGCAGGCGCACACCTGCCACCAGCAAACGCAGCAGCGCATAGGCGCCGAACAGCATGGCGACGATGGCGACGATCAGGCCGAGCAGTGAAGTCTCGACGATCCAGTGATGAAAACTGATCAGCACGTAGCCAGTTTCGCTGCGCAGATAGAAGGCTGCGGCCGCGCCGCAGGCCAGCACTGCCAGCGCAGTGATCAGCAATCGGATCATGGCGTGTCGTCAGGCTTCATGAACGCACGCAACAGCCCCAGGCTGCGGCTGATGTCCGGCAATGGCGGCGACAGCTCCAGCGGCTGCAGGCGCTGGAGTTCCGCATGAGCAGTCGCGACACCTGGATCGTCGTTCTGGAAATACGTGTCGAGCCAGTTCGAGGCCGACTCGCAAAGGTCGCGAAAGCTGGTGGTATCGCCACGCAGCAATGCCACGCGCGCGCCTTCGAGCTTGAGCGCCAGTACTTGCACCACCAAGGTCTCCTGTTCGGCGCCGAGCAATCGCGGTGATGGTCCATTGTCACGATGCACGGTGAACAGGCTGGCGAGCGCCTGGCGTATCGAAGCGCCGATGCGCTGATACCAGCGTGCGTCGTCCGGCACGAGGATCGGTTCGGCGGCAGCGGCGTAACGCGATGGCACGCGCGCCATCAGCGGCAAGCGCGGCGCCCGCTCGATCAGGCTCGACAGGGTCAACGCCGCACCGGCGTAGTCCGGCAGGGTCACGGACTGCAGGGCAGCTTTCTCCTTCGAGAGAATCTGGCGCACCGGGAACAGGCGCGGCTCCTTGAGAGCAGCCAGGCGTGCGTCAGCCTCGTTGATTGCGACGATCGCCGACGGCACGTCACGCGCGATCTGCAGACGATCATTGGCGAGCAACAGCAGCTGTTCGATCGCGGCGAGTTCAAAATGCGCCCGGCCGCCGGCGAGCTCTTCCTTCAACTGGCCAACGATCTGATCGTGCGCATCGATGCGGCTGCCGAGTTGCGCCAGTTCATTGGCATTGCGCTGCGCAGCGCCCGCCATGTCGGTCTGCCGTGATTCAAGCCGGTCACCCTGCACTTCGAGCGCATTGATGTCGCGCGTCATCTGCTGCAGGCCTTCGCTCTGCGCGTGATAGATCACGCGGATCCGGGTGTACAGCCACGCGCCGCCGCCGGCAATCGCGGCGATCAGAACCAGCGTGAGCAGCCAGCGCAGCACGCGGGACGGGGCTTCGACGCCGGACTCGGCTGCGGGAGGGAAGACGGGGGGCGGGACTTCGGCTTGTTCAGTCATCGCGATCGGGTTTCAGCTCGCCATTGTT
The DNA here is from genome assembly GCA_036570585.1 of Solimonas sp. Taxonomy (GTDB): domain Bacteria; phylum Pseudomonadota; class Gammaproteobacteria; order Nevskiales; family Nevskiaceae; genus Solimonas. Next base: position 5,103 of record DATCXY010000277.1, read on the forward strand.
CCAGACAGTGGAGATAGGCGGCATCGCTTACCTGCTCCGGTACTTTCGGCGTGGACAGGAAGCCCAGCCGCACTGCCTGTTCTACCACACGCTGACTCGGCACAACCAGCGGCAGCCGCCACAAATGCTGCTGCGCGGGCGCTGGCATCAACCTCGCCAGGCGCGCCAGCGCCTCACCGCTCGTGATGATCGCAACATCCGTATCATCGATCATGCGCGCCACCGCCTGACCGTCGTGCGGAAGTTCGACGCGCCGGTAGACCGCGATCACTTCAACCTCGGCACCTCGCGCACGCAGCCCGGACTCCATCGCATCGCGTCCGGACTCGCCGGTCACGATCGCGTAGCGCCGGCCGGCAACGGATTGCAGTTCGGACAGCGCCAGCACGCCCTCACTGGTGTAGGCGCCGTCGGGCAGTTCGACTTCGTGGTCGAGCCGGCGCAAGGCAGCGGCAGTCGCTGCACCGACCGCGATCGTACGTGGCCAGACACCGGCATCGAGTCGCTGCGCGTGCGCCACCGCGTTGACGCTGGTGAAGATCCACGCATCGGCATTGCGCATCTGCGCAAGTGTCCGGGCCGCTGCAGCCGGCTGACGCAGCGGCTCGATGCTGTGCAGTGGCAAGCGCAGCACGGTCGCAGCGCGCGCTTCCAACAGCCCGCAGAGCGCATCAGCCTGCGCTGCCGGCCGCGTCACCAGCACGCGCAGACCGTGCAGCGTTGCTTCGGCGATCACGTCAGCTTGATGCCAAGCACGGCCAGGATGGCGCCAGCACCATTGGCAAGCAGGCGGTCCGCCAGTTCGCTGCCAAGCGCGGCCGCATCGTCGACGTGGCCTTCGACGGCATCACGGATTAGCTGCGAGCCGTCGGGCGCACCCACCAGACCGTCGAGACGCAGGCGTTCACCACGGATCATCGCGTGTCCGGCGACCGGCACCTGACAGGCGCCGCCGAGCTTGGCATTCATCGCGCGTTCGGCGGCAAGTCGCGCCGCCGATTGTGGATCGGCAAGCGGTGCGAGCAACGCGTGGGTACGCGAGTCATCGCGACGACATTCGATGCCGATGACCCCCTGCCCGATCGCTGGCAAAAACCACTGCGGATCGAAGCTCTCGCGAATGCGTGTGGCCAGACCAAGCCGCGCCAGCCCGGCGTGCGCGAGCAGGATCGCGTCGTACTGATTTTCGTCGAGCTTGCGCAAGCGGCTGCCGACATTGCCGCGCAGATCACGAATCACCAGGTCCGGCCGCGCGGCGCGCAGTTGTGCCTGGCGGCGCAGGCTCGACGTACCGACAATCGCATCCGCAGGCAGCTCCGCCAGCGCGCCGAAACGGTTGGAGACAAACGCATCGCGCGGATCCTCGCCGCTGAGGAAAGCAGCGAGTGTCAGGCCCTCCGGCTGCTGTGCCGGCACATCCTTCATCGAATGCACGGCGATGTCCGCCCGCGACTCCAGCATCGCCTGTTCGAGCTCCTTGACGAACAGCCCTTTGCCGCCGACCGTGGACAGCGGACTCGACAACAGTTGATCGCCGCGCGTGGTCATCGGCAGCAACTCGACGATCAGCTGCGGATGCGCGGCTTCGAGGCGTGCCTTGACATGTTCGGCCTGCCACATGGCGAGTGGCGATTCACGCGTTGCAATGCGTAGCTTCATCAGCGCTGGGATCCCGGATGATTTTGCGTAGCGCGCATTGTCCCAGATTCGCGCACGCGGGTCGGCGTATCAGGTCTCGGTGAGGAAACGCCGGACTTCGGCGAGCCGACGCCTCGACACCGGCAGCGTCTGCGTCGCGTGCTTCATCTTCAACCAGTGATGCTGCTCGCCGTGACGATCGCGTTCGAGGCTGGCAATGAAATTGGTGTTGACCAGCGCCTTGCGATGGATGCGCAGGAACTGCGGCTGCAGATCGTCTTCGAGGGTTTTCAGTGATTCCTCGATCAGCACTTCGCCATGCATGTGCGCGACGGTCGTGTATTTCTGATCGGCAAGGAAGTAGACGACTTCCTTGGTCGGCACGCGGACCAGGCCATCGCGCGTCGATGCGAGGATGAATTCGCGCTTCAGCGGCTGCGCATCGACGTTGGCACTCTGTGGCTTGTGTGCACGCGTCGGCTTGCGCACACGCTGCAAGGCGTCACGCAATTTTTCGAGACGAATCGGTTTGAGCAGATAAGCCTGGGCATTGGCATCGAACGCCGACAGCGCGTGTTCCGAATACGCCGTCGTGAAGATGATCGCCGGCGGCACGTCCATCTCCGCGAGCTGGCGACCGACCTGCAGTCCATCCATGCCGCCCATGCGGATATCGAGCAACACCAGATCAGGTTCTTCGTCGTCGATGACGTCGAGTGCAGTTTCGCCGTTGTCGGCCTCGCCAACGACCTCGTAGCCCGGAAATTCCTGCAGGAGGCGCTTCATGCGCTCACGCGCCAGCGGCTCGTCATCCACAATCACGACGCGCATCGTTCGTCTCCTTACGTTTCTTGTTCAACCGGCGCCGCGTCCGGCATGTCGATGCGTGGCAATACCAGCCGCGCACGAAACACACCACCTTCCAGTCGCAGGTCGCGCCCCAGTTCGAGCCGCGCACCACCACCGTAAATCAGCTTGAGGCGTTGGGCAATGTTATCGGTGGCGACGCGGTTGCCGTGTACGGTCGGGCCGTCCTGTGGCGGCATCGGATTGCTGACCTCGATCACCAGCCGGCCGAAGATCTCGCGGGCGGCGATGCGCACGACGCCGGTCTGCGCGAGCCGCGAGACGCCGTGATGGACCGCGTTCTCGATCACCGGCTGCAGGATCAGCTTGGGCACCGGCCATTCAAGCACGTCCTCGGGGACATCCCATTCGACGACCAGGCGCTCCCCGAGCCTGAGCTTTTCGATGCGCAGATAAGCGTGGCACAGGCCAATTTCGTCGAGCAGCTTTGCGACCTGCAGGCCCTTGCCGAGGCTGGCACGGAACAGATCGGCGAGATCCTCGACCATCATTTCCGCTTCATCCGGCCGTACCTGGATCAGCGCGGCAAGGCTGTTCAGCGAATTGAACAGGAAATGTGGCCGGATCCGCGCATTGAGCGCCTGATAGCGGGCCTCGCCCTCGGCGCGCACCTGCATCGTCCACTGATGCCGCAGCCAGAAATAGCGCAGCAGCAGAAACGCTACCAGCGCGGCGATCAAGATGTGGCGCAGGATGAAAGTGATGCGATCCTGACCAAGCGCAAACTGCCAATGCATGTAGCCGCTGAGACGATAGGTCAGATCAGAGATCACGGTGGTGATCACGACCAGCAGGCCCCAGCACACGAAGAACACCACGCCGGCGCGTGCATAGCGCAGCCAGCGCCGCGCCCAGCACAGCGTCGCCGCCGAGCAGATGCCGATCCATTGCAGGTAGATGCTGATCAGCAGCCAGCGCTGCAGCGCGGGTTCGCCGACCGCCGAGCTCGACAGTGTCAGTACCGCAGCCACCACCGCCATGATGAAGGCGAGCGCCAGTACCGGCCGCGCCTCGCAGAAGTTCGGGATCAGGTCGAGGCGGTGTCGCGGAGAGGGGTCGATCTGCTTCACGAAACCGGCGGGCGGGCGCCGGAACGCTCCGGCGGCGCCACTTTGCCGCCTCAGCGTCGCTCGCGGCAAGCGACCGGCCGTATGCCAGCCGCGCGCCTATAATCGGCGGCCTTTTGCCAACACCAGCTCGTCATGTCCGCAAATCAGAAACTGTGGGGCGGCCGCTTCGCCGAATCCACCTCTGCCCTCGTCGAGAAATTCTCCGAGTCGGTGAGCTTTGACGCGCGCCTGTATCGCCAGGACATTGCCGGCAGCCAGGCGCACGCGCGCATGCTCGGCAAGGTTGGCGTGCTCGATGGCGGCGATGTCGAGAAAATTGTCGCCGGTCTTGACGCGATCCTCGCCGACATCGAGGGTGGCCGCTTCGAGTGGAGCGAAAAGCTCGAAGACGTGCACATGAATATCGAGGCGCGGCTGACCGAACGAATCGGCGACGCCGGCAAGCGCCTGCACACCGGACGTTCGCGCAACGATCAGGTCGCGACCGACCTGCGTCTGTACGTGCGCGACGTCATCGACGGCCTGCTGCCGCTGATCGATCGCGTCGGCGACGGCCTGCTCGATCTCGCCGAACGCGAGGCCGACAGCGTGATGCCGGGCTTCACGCATCTGCAGATCGCCCAACCGGTGACCTTTGGTCACCACATGCTGGCGTGGCGCGAGCAGATGCTGCGCGACCGTTCGCGGCTGGTCGACTGTCGCCGACGCATGAACCTGCTGCCGCTCGGCGCCGCGGCACTGGCCGGGACCGTCTATCCGATCGACCGCCACTACGTCGCCGAACTGCTCGGCTTCGACGGCGTCACCGAGAATTCGCTCGACACCGTGTCCGATCGCGACTTCGCGATCGAGTTCTGCGCGGCCGCCAGCCTGATCCTGATCCACCTGTCGCGCTGGAGTGAGGAACTGATCCTGTGGTCGACGCCGATGTTCGGCTTCGTCAACCTGCCGGACCGTTTCTGCACCGGCAGCTCGATCATGCCGCAGAAAAAGAACCCGGACGTACCGGAGCTGGTGCGTGGCAAGACCGGCCGCGTGATCGGCAATCTCAATGCGCTGCTGGTGCTGATGAAAGGCCAGCCGCTCGCGTACAACCGCGACAACCAGGAAGACAAGCCGCCGCTGTTCGATACGGTCGACACCGTATCCGCGTGTCTGGCGGTCTACGCCGAGATGATTCCGGCGATCGAAGTGCGTCGCGACAACTGCCGTGCCGCCGCCGCCAGGGGTTTTTCGACCGCGACCGATC
>DATCXY010000278.1:0-3828 GCA_036570585.1 Solimonas sp.
TGGTCGAGCTGCCGCCGACGCCGACACTGGCGACGTCGCAAAGGGGAAAGGAAATCTCGATGTCCTCGACGCGACCGCGTGCATGCGCACGGACGACGCCGTCGCGCACCTCGCCGATATCGGTGGTCGTGCCGCCGACATCCATCGACAGCAGGTGCTCGTAGCCGTAGTGCGCGGCGATCGAACGTGCACCCTCCATGCCGCCACGCGGACCGGAACTGTAGGTCTTGAGCGCGATGGTCTTGGCGACGCGCGCAGAGTGTCCATCGTTGCGAAAGATCAGCAGTGGCTTGCCGGCCTTGTGCTCGCGCAACTGATGTTCGGCGCTGTACAGGAAGCGTTCCATTGCCGGATGCAGGAATGCATTGAACAGCGCGGTCCAGGTACGCCGCACATCGTCGGCATCCTCGACCACTTCCTGCGAATACAGGATCGGCATGGCGCCGAGCAGATGCTGCGGGAAGCAGCGCAGCAGGATGCTTTTGATCAACGGCTCGACGCTGCTGCGCTGGCTCCCGCCACACGCGACGACGATACGATTGGCGCCGGCCGAGCCGAGCGCATTGATCGCCTGCACAACCGCATGCTCGAGCGCGTCGCCCGACAGCTGCACAGCCAGCGTCTGCATGCGGCTGCCGACAATGACATCAAACAGCTCGCTGGCCGCCGCCTCTCGGCGCAGCGCAGCAGCGTCGAGCGTACCGGCGAGCAGCAATCCGAGCCTCGGCCCCTTGCGCTCGACCAGCGCGTTCGTGCCCTGCGTCGTCGAATAGCGCAGATGGTCGGTCGATGCGAGCAACGCGACGAGATCCTCCTCGCCATAGATCGCGCACGATGCCTTGCGCAGACCGTCCAGCAGACAGCGCGACAGATCATGCGGCGTGGTCAGCGTTTTGGTGCGGTACACCATCGCACCGTCGATCACGCAAATGTCGGTCAGCGTGCCGCCATTGTCGACATTGATCAGCTTGCCCATCCGCGCCTCCTGATATCCCGGGTGCACCAGGACTTATGTCGCTCAGACTAGAAGGGCTTGGCCGGCAGCGGCCCACTCCTTAGGGTTGCTGATCCGATATTTTTTGGGCGTTCAGTCGATCAGTCGATCAGTCGATCAGTCCGAAGCGACGCGCCAGAGCGATGGCCTGCACGCGATTCTTGATCTGCAGCTTTTCGAAGATGTTGCGCAGATGCCACTTCACGGTGTTGGTCGAGACCGACAGGCGATCGGACAGATCTTTGTTGCTGAGGCCGTTCGCGAGAAAGCGCAGCAGGCGGCGCTCCTTCTCGCTGAGGCTGGCGATCAGTTCCGCAAGATCCGGGTCGACATTGGGGAGCGCGGTCGGACCGCTTTCGCCAGCCTCGGCCAGCAGACGATCGAGATGCAACTGCACCGGGTCCGGCGTGGCTTGCCGTGGCAACTGCGATAGCGATGCATGCAGCGATTTCAGCAAGCCGATCAGCGGCTGGCGCTCATCTAGAAAGCTGCGGACGAAACCGCCGGGCGCGCCGATCTCCAGGGCATCGAGCAGACTGCGGCCGGCGAGATTGGTATCGCCACCAGCCTGATGCGCCATCGCCAGCAGGATATGGAGCTTGAGCTCACGCCGCCGCCGATGCCGCTGTCTCGCGCGACGAATTTCGCCACCCAGAAGACGCGTCGCCTGCGCGTGCCGGCCCGCGCAGATCAGGTAGCGCGCAAACGTGATCGTGCAGGCTTCTGTTTCGCCGGCATGGAATAGCAGCATCTCGGTCGGCGTGTCGGTCCATTCCGAGGGCAGTTCACCGAGCCACTTCGCAGCGTGATCGAGCTCACCGTCAAACGTCGCCTGCCGGGCCAGTTCGGCACGCGAATAAATCACCAGCCGCGCCAGCGAATACTTGTAGCCGAGATACAGCACGCGCTCGACGGTTTCCTCGGCCTCGGCGTGTCGCCCTTGTGTGTGAGCAATGCGCGCAGCGGTCAACAACATCGTCGCCACCGCATCGACGATGGTCTGCTGCTCGGCAAGCTGCGCGTAATCGCGAATCAGCATCTCTGCATCGGCGATCCGGTTCTGTTCGTAGCAGCCACTGGCCTGATAAGCGGCGATCACGGCGCCAGCACTGATGCTGCCGCAGGCCTGCTCTTCGGTGCGCTTGAGTGCCGTGGCCAGCCCGCGCACGGCGTCGTCGACGCGGCCCTGCCCGAACTGGCTCATGCTGTAGATCGCTTCCTGATAGGCCTGCCCGAAAAGGCTGCCATCCTCGTCATGCAGCGGTCGCGCCTGCAGCAGCAATCCGCGCGCCTCTTCGTATTCGGCGCGTCCGACCAGCAGCATCGCGCGCGAATTGAAGGTCACGGCGTACTTGAAGCCGCGGCGCTCGGCAAGCTGCGTGGCGCATTCGCCCGCAGTCTCGCCCAGCTCCTCGATACGGTCCTGTGCCGCCAGCACGAACAGGCGGCTGACATTGTGGATGCCAATAGCATTGGCATCGGCACCACGGCGTTCGAGTTGCTGGCGATGCAGCGCGATCAGCTCGTCTGCCTTATCGAATGCACGACGAAAGCCATAAGCGATGATCGCGGCGTTGACCAGCGACTCGTGCTGCAGCAAGGTCTCCGTCGGCAACTGTTCGACATAGCGTTCGATCAAGCCAAGGCGTTCCTGCGCGACCAGCGTATCGATCACCGCCAGCAACAGTGTTGCCGCGGCGTCGCGATCACCCGCGTGCAGCGCATGCTGGATCGCCTCCTCGCGGTAGTCGTGGTCGGCATACCACTGCGCAATGCGGCGATGGCGCTCGCGCAATTCATCGGCGCTGGCTTCCGCCGCGGCGCGCGTGACCAGGAACTGGCGAAACAGGTTGTGGAATCGAAACCAGGTGCCGTCGAGGTCGGTCCGACTGAGGAACAGGCCGGCACGCTCGATCTCGGCCAGTCGTTCGGCCCCATTGGGCGCATCGCTGATGTGTTCGACGAGCCCCGCGCTGAGCTTGTCCGGCACGCCGAGTTGCAGCAGCAACTCGCGCAGCGCCGGGTCCAGCGCGGCGAACATTTCGGCTGCGAGAAATTCGATCAGTTCCGCGGTCATGCCCTTGCCGGCGAACGCGGCGGCCCGATATTGCCCGCCGCGACGAAGGCATAGGCGAAAGCCCTGCAGCGCCGCCGGCCAGCCGCCGGTGCGATCGTGAATCTCGGCAATCTCTTCCGGCCGCAGATCGCGGAATTCGCTGAAGAACGCCACGGTCTCCGCGAGCCGGAAGCAGAGGTCGCTGTCGCTGAAGCTCAGTGCGCCATCACCAATCTGCATGCGCGCCAGCATCGAACCCGGCAGCGCACGCGTGCCAACACAGAGTTGCGCGCCGTCAGGTAACGCCCGTACGGCCTGTGCGAGCACACCGACGATGTCGGCGCTGGCGGCAACTTCGAAATTGTCGACCACCACCACCACCGACCCGGCGACCTGATGCAGCGCGCGAACGAAGTCCTGGACCGTCGACAGGCGGATCGTGCCGCGTTCACGATGCCGCGTAGCACGTGGGTGCAGCAGCCCGCGCGCCGCTTCGCACAGCAGTCGCAGGAACTCGGCGGGATCGGCCGAATGCGCATCCATGCGCACCCAGGCAACTTTGTCTCCCGCCGCGGCACGCTGTTCGCAGTACTGCCGCAACAGCACCGTCTTGCCATAACCGGCGGGTCCCTGCACCACGATCAGCCGCGCACGCGGCGCCGCCGACAACTGGTCGAGCAGGCGCCGACGGCTGACCTGCGCATTGGCCGCCGGCACGCGCGTTTCCGGCAGATCGACGGCAGCGCGTTTCGCGGTCGGTGTCATCCGGGGCATCGGC
>DATCXY010000279.1:0-3463 GCA_036570585.1 Solimonas sp.
TCCTTGGCGAGTGCTTTGAGACTGCGTGAGATCTCGGAAATCTCGTTGACGCGGCCATCCTTGTTGCCGGGGATCTGCATCAATTGAATGTAATCGACGATGATCAGACCAAGCCCGTGGCGCGACTTCACGCGACGTGCGCGTGCGCGTACATCGAGCGGCGACATCGCACCGGTTTCGTCGATGTATAACGGCGCCTCGCGCAAGAATCCGCTCTGCGACACGAGGCGATCCATATCGCGATCGTCAAGATTGCCACTGCGCAGATTGCCCATCGGAATGCGCGCGAATGACGACAACATGCGCAGCGCCAGCTGCTCGGCCGGCATTTCCATGCTGAACACCAGGGCGGGCTTTTTCTCATACATCGCCGTGTGCTCGGCGATGTTCAGCGCGAAACTGGTCTTGCCCATTGCGGGACGGCCGGCCAGAATCACCAGATCACCCGGATGCAGACCGGTGGTGAGCCGATCCAGATCGGCAAAGCCCGTCGGCAGACCCGCCAACTGGTCCGGGTTCAGACGCAGCGTTTCGATCTTCTTTTCGAGCGCGTCGATCAGCGCCGGCATCGAGTGGTAATCGTCCTTCGAGCGATCGGCCTTCGCGCGCAGCCGGAAGACCTGCTGCTCGGCCAGATCGAGCAATTGCGGATACTCACGTCCGTCCGGACGATAGCCCAGCTCCGCGATCTCGCCACCGACGCCAACCAGCGACCGCAATACCGCGCGTTCGCGAACGATCTCGGCGTACGCCAACACGTTGGCGGCACTCGGGGTGTCGTTGGCCAGCGTACCGAGATAGGCGATGCCGCCGGCATCCTCAAGCTGACCTCGTGCCTTCAGATGCTCCGACAGGGTGATGAAATCACAAGGTCGCCGTCCGGATGCCAGCTCGGCAATCGCGCGATAGATCATCTGATGATCTTCGCGATAGAAATCGTCGGCGCCGAGTTTGTCGGCGAGATCGTCCCAGTGCCGATTTTCCAGCATCAGGCCGCCGAGCACGGACTGCTCGGCCTCGAGCGAATACGGCGGCGCCTTCGGCTGCTGCTGGAGTTTGAGAGAAGTGCTCATCGGCCTTCGATTATGCAGCGGATCGCGACGTCTGGCGTCGTCCGCAAGGGTGGATCCCGACGGAAACGAATCGGCCCGCACGAGGCGGGCCGATTCGGTAACAGCTTGTGCAAGAACTAGCGCGCGCCGGCCTTGTTGTCTTCGACAATGACCGTCAGGCTGGTTTCGACTTCGCTGTGCAGGTGTACGCCGACTTCGAAGGTGCCAACCGTACGGATCGGCCCGCCGACGATATCGAGCTCGTTCTTTTCGACGCCCAGGCCCAGAGCCTTGGCGGCATCGACGATTTCAGCCACACCGACCGAACCGTAGAGTTTGCCTTCTTCCGAAGCCAGCACCTTGATCGTCAGCGTCTTGCCGGCCAGTGCCTCGGCGCGGATTTTGGCGGCGCCGACGCTTGCCGAGGCTTTCTTCACCAATTCGGCCTTGCGCGCTTCGAACACCTTGACGTTGGCGGCGGTGGCCGGCAGCGCCTTGCCTTGCGGCAACAGGTAGTTGCGGCCGAAGCCGGACTTGACCTTGACGGTCTCGCCGAGGTCGCCGAGCTTCTTGATCTTTTCGAGCAGAATCACATTCATGGTCTGCTCCCCTTACAGATGCTTGTCGGTATACGGCAGCAGCGCGAGGAAACGCGCGCGCTTGATCGCCAGTGCCAGCTCACGCTGATAACGCGTGCGGGTGCCGGTGATGCGGGCCGGAACGATCTTGCCGTTCTCGCCAACGTAACCCTTGAGCAAGGCGAGATCCTTGTAGTCGATCTTCGGAGCGTTGTCCGAGCTGAACTTGCAGGACTTCTTGCGACGATAGAATTGCTGTGCCATTGCTTAGACCCCTTCTTCCGCTTTCGCGTCTTCAGCATCGGCCGACGAGTCGTCCGAGCTGTCCGCATCCGCATCTGCGTCCGAATCGTTGCCACGCGAACGATATTCGCCCGGCTTCTTCTCTTCGTCCGGCACCTTGAACAGCGGCGACTGCTCGCTGACGGCTTCTTCGGTACGCAGAACCAGCTTGCGGATCACCGCGTCATTGAACTTGAACGCGTTCTCGAGCTCGGCGAGCGTCTCGTCGCTGACCTCGATGTTCATCAGCACGTAGTGCGCCTTGTGCGCCTTGGCGATCGGATACGCCAGCTGACGACGACCCCAATCCTCGAGACGGTGCACGGTGCCGCCGCCGGTCTGGATCATGTTGCGGTACCGCTCGGTCATGGCCGGGACCTGTTCGCTCTGGTCCGGGTGCACCATGACGACCACTTCGTAGTGTCGCATTGTAACTCCTTGTGGACGCTGACATTTCTGTCAACGGCTCCCGATCGTGCCGCGCTGGCGGCTTGCTCGTGGAGCAAGTGAACTCGCGCCAGATCGGCACGAGGGGCGCGAATCTTAGGGGAATCAGTCGTTTGTTGCAATGCCACGCAGCAGCGTCAGGCGCGCTTCTACTTAATGCGTCGAACGGTATTGCGCTGACGCCAGGCCTCATACAAACAGACCGCTGCGGCGACCGACACGTTCAGGCTCTCGGCCTTGCCGTGCATCGGAATCTTCACGAGACGATCACAGGTTTCACGTGTCAGGCGCCGCATGCCCTCGCCTTCCGCGCCCATCACCAGCACAGTCGGCCCGGTCATGTCGACTTCGTACAGTGTTTCCTTGGCCTCACCGGCGAGCCCGGTCGTCCAGTAGCCAAGCTCCTTGAGCCGTACCAAGGTCCGCGACAGATTCGTCACCGCGATCATCGGCACGCGCTCGGCGGCACCGGCTGCTGCGGCGCGCGCAGCGGCCGTGAGGCCGGCGCTACGATCCTTGGGGATGATCACGGCCGAAACCCCGACCGCCTCGGCGGTCCGCAGGCACGCACCAAGATTATGCGGATCCTGTACGCCATCGAGCGCCAGAAACCAGCGATCTTTCTCGGCCGGCTGATACAACGCGTCCTCGGCATCAAAGACCTTTTCCGGCACGTACGCGAGCACGCCCTGGTGCCGCAATTCAGGCGCCTTGAGATCAAGATCCGAGCGCGGCACGACGCGCACCCGCACTTCAAACTGCTTGGCGAGTGCCTGCACGCGACGCGCGCGCTCGTCGTTGCGCGTATCGGCCAACAGGATTTCAAACGGCTTGTCATGCGCGTCTTCCAGCGCCGCTACCACGGCATGAAAGCCGCCGATCAGGGTCGATTTCGCCACCAGCCACTCTTCAGTTGATGCAGGAAGCGCGCATTGTCCCAGAATTCGACCCGCGCCAGCGCGGACCGCAGCGAGCTGCGGTCCGCGCTGGCGGGAAAAATACCCCCTGCTACTTCTTCGTCGCCTTGCGGATCAAGCCGACCACGACCAGCAGCACGATCGCGCCAATCAGCGCACCGATGAAACCCGCATTCTGGTCCGGGCC
>DATCXY010000280.1:0-1639 GCA_036570585.1 Solimonas sp.
CAGTTGCGATACGACGCATCGATCCGGTCGAGCTTGCGCAGCAGTCCCGGCCATGCGAGCGCGCCGCCCAGTCCCTTGGTCACCGCCGCAGCCGCGGCCTGAACGCCGGCGATGATCTTCGGGTTGACCGGGATCAGTTCGCCACCGCCGGCCTGCGCGCGGACCTGGATCATGCATGCGGCCTCGAACACGTACATCGCGAGGAACGCGTCGGCCGGCGTCGCGCCGACCGTCAGCAGGCCGTGATTGCGCAGCATCAGGAAGATCTTGTCGCCGAGATCCGCGACCAGGCGCGGCTTCTCGGCATCAACGAGCGCAATGCCTTCGTAGTCGTGATAGGCCAGCGACGCGAGCACCAGCGTCGATTGTTGCGAGATCGGCAGCACGCCATTTTTCTGCGCCGACACCGCGACGCCATTCAGCGAATGCGTGTGCATCACGCAATGCGCGTCGCTGCGCGCGGCATGGATCGCGCTGTGGATCGTGAAGCCGGCCGGGTTGATCGGATGCGGCGAGTCCATCACCTTGCGGCCGTGCAGATCGATCTTGATCAGACTCGATGCGGTGATCTCGTCGAACAGCCAGCCATACGGATTGATCAGGAAGTGGCCGTCCTCGCCCGGCACACGCGACGAAATGTGCGTGAACACCAGGTCGTCCCAGTGGAAGTGCGCGACGAGACGGTACGCGGCAGCGAGATCGACGCGCGCCTGCCATTCGGCGTCCGACACCTGTTGTTTGACGTTGGCGCTGTCGCTCATCTGCGGCTCCTCCTGGACGGGAAGCATCGACAGTAGCGCAGCACAGGCCGCATCGCCCATGCTGTGAGCGCAATTTCCCATTGGAGTCCTCCGTGGAGCCGCAACTGCTGCTCGCCTCGCAATCACCGCGCCGTGCCGAATTGCTGCGCCAGATCGGCCTGCATTTCATCGTGGCGCCGGCCGATATCGTTGAAGCCGTGCATGCCGACGAGTCCGCTGCCGACTATGCGCAGCGCATCGCACTGGAGAAAGCGCGCGTCGGCTGGCGGCGCTCGGCACAGAATCTGCCAGTGCTCGGCGCCGATACCGACGTGGTGCTCGACGGCCGCATTCTCGGCAAACCACGTGATCGCGACGACGCGCTGACCATGCTGGCGTCGCTGTCGGATCGCGAGCATGAGGTCTATTCAGCCGTCGCCATCGTCCACGATGCCTGTGAAATCGTGACGCTGTCGGTCACCTGCGTGCGCTTCGCCGCGATCTCGCCGACGCAGGCCGCCGCCTACTGGAACAGTGGCGAGCCCGCCGACAAGGCCGGCAGCTACGGCATTCAGGGCCTCGGTGCCGTATTCGTGCGCGAGATCCGTGGCTCGTACAGCGGCGTCGTCGGCCTGCCGCTCCACGAGACCGCCGCGCTTCTGAAACAATTCGGAATCGAACCTTTATAGCCATCCCTCCATGAGCACCGAAATACTGGTCAACATCGGGCCGCAAGAGACGCGCGTCGCGCTCGTCGAAGGCGGCAGTGCGCAGGAAGTTCACGTGCAGCGTGATTCGCGGCACGGACTGACCGGCAACATCTACAAGGGCACGGTGCAGCGGGTGCTGCCGGGCATGCAGGCCGCGTTCATCGAGGTCGGCCTCGAACGCACGGCGTT
>DATCXY010000281.1:0-19945 GCA_036570585.1 Solimonas sp.
TGGAATTCGAAATCGGCGCGCGCTTCCAGACCCATCATCGCAGTGACGGCAATCATCTCCCGCGTCGCGGCCGGCAGGCGGTTGTACGCAAACGGCAGCACATTGGCGCCCTGCGAATAACCAATCAGCAATACGTGATGCCGATGCCAGCGCTGCGCGTAGTAGCGAATGATGCGATCGACATCCTGTGCGAGTCCGTCCGGCGTGCGCTTGCCCCAGAAGTAACGCAGCGAATCGATGCCGACGACCGGAATCCCATGCATCTTCAGCGCCTCGCCGACATCCTTGTCGAGCCCCGCCCAGCCGCCATCGCCGGACAGCAACACGGCAAAGCTGTCGCCGGGCGCGTTACTCGACATCTCGATCAGCGGCAAATCGGCCAGCGACGCTGGCGGTGCTGGCCGAGCCTGCGCCGACAACTTGGCGGCCAGTGCGTCGTACTGCTGCAGGTAGAGACGATCGCGATTGCCCGGCGCGGACACGATACGACGCGCGTCCGGCGGCGCCGGGAACGCCGGATCGATACTGGCGCTGCAGGTCTTTGCCGAATCCCCGGCGTCGATCCATGACCACGGCGCCGACAGTCTGGCCGAAGGCGCCAGCACGCCCGGCTGCTTCGGCAAGCTCGACTTCCGGCCCGGCTTCGGTGGCTGCACGGCGCCGCCGACATAACGCAAATCGTCCGACGCACAGAACGGCCGACGCAGTTCGGTCTGCGGACAAAAACCGAGCGAGATCGCGCCGGTGAAGGTGCCAACCGGACCTTGCGCGTCGAGCATGTAGGCCAGCGTCGCACCCCGACCGGCGCCGATCAGAATCGGCGGAAAGTAGCCCGGCACTTTCTCCGACGCCTGTATGAAGCGGCTGAGATTCTCGAAGTCACCATCGGCGAACAGGCAATCGTCATCCGCCTTCTCGAAGCCGGCATACAGGTTTGCGGTATCGATGCCGGCCACCAGCGCGCCGCGCGCATTGAGCTGCGCCGCCATCCAGATTTCCGGCGCCCGCCAGCCTTGCGCACTCGACAGCACGAACACGAAGCTGCGAATCGGGCCCGGCGGCGGATAAATCGCCACGCCGTCAAAGCGACCGTGCGAGATCATCTCGCTGGCGCCGATGGCAAGCGGAATCGCGGGCGGCGTCACCGTCGTGTGACGATGATGATGCGACGCCGCCGCGGACGAACACGACCACAGCAGCAAGCCGAGGCAGAGACCGCCACGCCGGATGTTTCGCATCGTCATTTGCTGATGACGCCCTTGAAGCCGCCGGCGATCAGCGCGGCAATGTCGGTCAAAGCCAGGAACGGGCCGAGGCCGCCGGGCGCGACCAGATACCGCGGCTCCCACTCGGGCGCGAACTTTTCCTTGAACGCACGCAGGCCCTGGAAGTTGTAGAACTGCTCGCCGTGCGCGAACAGCAATCGCCCGAAACGATGCCAGCGCGACGCCAGCGGGTGATCGATCATGCCGGACATCGGCGCCATGCCAAGGCCGAAATTCTGGTAACCCAACGACTGCAGATGCGTGAGCGTGTTCGCGAACAGGAAGTCCATCGCGCCGCGCGGCGCGTCCGGCCGGTAACGCATCAGATCGACCACCGAGTCGATGTGCTGGTCGGTGATCTGCACGCTGGCAAAGGCGACGATGCGATGCTCGAAGCGCGCAATCGCGATGCCGCCGGCCTGCAGATAGCGCTCGTCGAAGCGTCCGAGCGAAAAACTCTTCTCGCGGGCCTCGTGCTCGGCCATCCACGCGTTCGATACCTCGCGCAGTTCCGGCAGCCATTCGCTGACGGCGGCGCCTTCACGCCATTCAAAACTCAGGCCTTCGCGCTCGCCGCGACTGGCGCCGTGGCGCAGATTGGCGCGCGCACTGCCCTTGAGCGTGAACTCGGGCAGCGCGACCGACGCGTACTCGCCGAGCTTGAGCGCGCGCAATCCGGCATCGAGATAGACCGGTAACGACTGCGGACGCACCTGATAGAACGCCGCTCGCCCGCCATGCGCCGACGCCAGTTCGATGAAGCGCCAGATCAACTCCGGCCATTCCTTGCGCGGCCCGACCGGATCGAACAGACAGACCCACGAGCGGCCGCGCTTGCCGTACATCAGAAATGCATGGCCGGACGCCGAAAACAACAGGCCCTTGTCGGCGGTCAATGCCAGCATCGCCTCGGCGCGCGGCTGCTTGCGAATGATGTCGCGTGCGCGCGTCAGTTCGTCGGGATCCGGACGCGTCATCCGACCGGACGTGGGGCGCAGCAATTGCCAGAACGAATAGCTGAGCAGCACGACCGCGATGCCGGTGATCGCCCGTAGCGAGCGTGGCGCGTGCGCGTTGAATGCGAACTGCCACCACAACTCGTTGCCGTAAGGCACGTCGCGATAGACGAAGAACAACACCCAGATGACACCGGCAACCAGACAACCGACGGCAATGAACCAGCCGATCGAAAAACTCTGCGCGAATAGCGACGCGCGTCGGTAGAACTCGCGCCGCGTTGCCAGCAGCATGATGAACAGGAATGCCAGCATGACCATCTCGCCAATCGCAATGCCTTTGGGCAGTGCAAGAATGAAGCTGAGAATGGTGAGGAACAGCGCGGCCCCCCAGGCGGCATCAAGCCGATGCAGGATGCCGCGCGCCAGAAACAGGTAAGCGACACCGGTAATGCTGCCGATGAAATGCGAGGCCTCGACCAGCGGCAGCGGTACGCGTAGCGCGAGTAGATCCGATGCGGCGTGACTGGCCGGTGTCACACCCGATACCAGCAGCATCGCACCGATCACCAGCGTGAACGCCGACAGCAAGAGCGGA
The DNA here is from genome assembly GCA_036570585.1 of Solimonas sp. Taxonomy (GTDB): domain Bacteria; phylum Pseudomonadota; class Gammaproteobacteria; order Nevskiales; family Nevskiaceae; genus Solimonas. The sequence goes on from DATCXY010000281.1 coordinate 2,820, forward strand.
GACAATCGGGCGGCAACGCGTGTCAACGGCGCGGCGACACCGACCCGCAGCTCGAAAATCGCCAGCATCGCGATCGCGACCAGCAGAGGTAGCAGGTAGTAGATCCCGCGGTACAGCACCAGTGCGCCGGCGAGACGATCAACCGGCAGGCTGCCGGAGTACGCGAGCAGCAGGGTCGCCTCGAACACACCGAGGCCGCCGGGCACATGACTGATGATGCCGAGCGTGATCGCGATCGCGTAGAACGCAAGAAAGCTCGGAAAGCCGATCGCCGAGTGCGGCAGCAGATACCAGAGCGCCGTTGCCGAGAACACCAGTTCGACCACGGAAATCGCCAGCTGCTGAAGGGCCAGCTTCGCAGTCGGCAGGCGCAGTGTGATCTTCGTGCCAAGCGGCAGTTCGGGGCGTGCGGCGCACAGCGTCAGAAACGCGGCAACCGCCATCAGCAGCAGCACCGCGAACGTGCGCAGCAGGTTCGGCGAGACGCCGACAATTGTCGCAACTTGCTTGCCTCCCCACAGCAGGCCAAGCGCACCGAGCGTGGAGATGCCGATGCCGAACGCCAACGCGTTGAATGCGATTGCGCGACCGACTTGTGGCGTCTCGACGCCAGCGGCGTGGTACATGCGCATGCGCACCGCGCCACCGGTCAGCACGCCGAGCCCGACCGTGTTGCCGAGCGCGTAGGCAACGAACGAGGTCAGCATCACCACGCGCGGCTTCACCGACGCGCCGACGTACCGCAGGCTGGAGAAATCGTAGCCGCTCAACGCGACAAAACTGGCGGCAGTCGCCAACACCGCGATCAGCACGCGTCCGGGCGACGTGCGATGAATCGCCGCCAGCAGATCGCGGTAGCGGATTTCCTGCGTGAGGTGCTGCAGTGCGTAGAGGATCAACGCCGTCAACAGCACGGCAGCGGCGATCGTCAGCGCGGTCCGGAGCCGGGCCCAGCGCAATTCACGCGGAACTTCGGGAGGCAGTGGCGGACGAGCCGTCGGCTGGCGGGAAGAGGATTCCGACATCGGCAGATGACGACCCCGGCAACGGAACACAGCGGTGGCAGAGCGACGGCGTCAGCAAGGCGCCGGCGTGAAATTTTGACGAGCGGCGCGGATGTTCCGATGCCGCGCCACAGCTTGCAAGTGCCTGTCGTCGGGCTGTCTGCGGCTCAGGTCAAACTGATTCTGAATCCCGCGTTCTGGAAACGCCCTCAACCCTGACGCGGCATTCCGTTCAGCGCCGAACCCGGCGGCGCATCGAGGCGCTGCTCGAGCGTGGCCGGCGGCAGATAGCCGTTGACGATGCTGCCGTCCTCGAGCACCAGCATCGGCGTGCCGCGCAGGCCGAAGTCATTGCCCAGATCCCATTCGCGATGGACGACGTTTTCGCACTTCTCGCCCGCGATGCCGGCAGCGCCCGCGTCGACCGGCGCACCGAGCTTGGCCTGGGTCAGCGCCGTCTTGCGATCGGCCGAACACCACACGGCTTCAGCCTTGCGGAACGACTCGGAATTCGGACCGCTGCGCGGATACGAGAGGTAACGGATCTCGATGCCCTGCGCGTTGTACTCGGCCATCTGGCTGTGCAGGCGGCGGCAGTAGCCACAATCAACGTCCGTGAAAACGGTAACGACATGCTTGGTGTGACCTTCCGGGGCGAAGATGATCATCTTGTCCTCGCCGAGCGCCGCCAGCTTGGCAATACGATCCGACTTGCGGCGATTCTCGGTGATGCTCTCGCCGGTCTTCAGGTTGAGCAGATCACCCTCGATCATGTACTTGCCGTCGGCGGTCACATAACCAAAGTTGGCGCCGTCCTGCACTTCGTACAGACCCGGCACGTCGGATGCCCGAATCGCATCGGCCTTGAGATCGGGCAGCACATTCTGCAACTGCGCGCGGACATGATCGATTTCGGACGAATTCTGCTTCGGCGCGCAGGCAACGAGCAGCGCGGCAGCAGCAAGACAGACGGGCAGCAAGGCTTTCATCGATGGATCCGGGAAGTGCAAAGGCAAGGCGCCATTATGACAGCAGCGCGTCTCGACAGTTCATGACCGACGCGAGCGCGCAATGACCGGCCACGGTCAGGCGCGCGGATGGTGGCGGGCGTGCAATTCCAGCAGCCGCGCACGCGCGACGTGGGTGTAGATCTGCGTGGTCGACAGATCGGCATGGCCGAGCAGGGCCTGAACCGAGCGCAGATCCGCGCCGTGTTCGAGCAGATGGGTGGCAAAAGCGTGACGCAGCGTGTGCGGCGACAACGCGCTGCGAATGCCCGCGGCCTGCGCGTGCCGCTTGATCCGCATCCAGAAGTTCTGGCGCGTCATCGCCTCGCCGCGCGTGGTCAGAAACAGTGAATCGGCGCCGGCGCCGGCATAGTCGCCGCGCACTTCCCGCACGTAGCGCTCGACCCAGTGCATCGCCTCCTCGCCGGTCGGCACCAGGCGTTCCTTGCCGCCCTTGCCGACGATCTGCACGACGCCCTGGCGCAAGTCGATGCCACCGCGTTTCAGCGTCACGAGTTCGCTGACGCGCAGGCCGCTGGCATACATCAGTTCCAGCATCGCGCGATCGCGCAGGCCCAGCGGATCGCCGATGTCCGGCGCTTCGAGCAACTTCTGCACGTCGAACTCAGTCAGCGTCCTGGGCAGACGCAGGCCGAGCTTGGGCGACTCCAGCCGTGCGCTCGGATCGTCGTCGCGCTGCCGGTCGGCATTCAGGTAGCGATAGAACTGACGCAGCGTCGACAGTAACCGCGCCTGCGTGCGGGCACTGCGTCGCGCCGCAGCGAAGTATTCGCGCAGATCCGCCTCGGCGGCGCCGGCCAGCGGCGTGCCGCGTGGCGCCAGCCAGCGGGCGAACAACGACAGATCGGATCGGTAGCTGGCCTGTGTATTGCGCGACAGGCCACGTTCCAGCCACAGTCGGTCGAGGAATCGCTCGATGGCGGCGCCATCCTCGTCGATCGGTTTGGCGGAAGAAGTTTCGGCACGCATCGTTTCTATAATAGCGGCCCATGCGCCGCCTCTTCGACCTGTTCTATGCCCCGCTGGCGGCGCTCATGCTCGTGCTGCTGATCCCGTTCGTCTGCGTCGCGGTCATCATCGGCCCGACGCTGGCAATCCGCCGCGAAACCGGCCGTTTCTGCGTGCGCCTGTTGATGCGTTGCATCGGCGCGCCGATGCGTGTGCGCGGTGTCGAGAACCTGCCGGCCGGCAGCGCGATCGTGGTCTGCAACCACGCCAGCTACGTTGACGGCATCGTGCTGACCGCAGCGCTGCCGCGCCGCTACAGTTTCGTCGTCCAGGACGGCGCCGCGCGCTGGCCGCTGGTCGGCCAATGCCTGACGCGGATGGGCGTGATCTACGTCAACCGCAACGACGCGCGCGCCGGAGCCCGCACCACGCGCGCGCTGATGCACAAGCTCCAGGCCGGCGAACCGCTGGCGATCTTTGCCGAAGGGACCTTCAAGCCCGAACCCGGCCTGCTGCCGTTCAAGGTCGGCGCATTCTTGATCGCGGCACGTTGCGGTGTGCCGATCGTGCCGGCCGCCATTCGCGGCTCGCGTCGTCTCTACGGCGGCGGCCGCCGGCTGCCACGCTGGAGTTCCATCGACATCGAGATCGGCCCGAGCATCCCGCCCACCGGCCAGGACCGCAATGCGGCGCTCGCACTGCGTGCTGCGGCACGTGCCGCGGTATTGAAACTCAGCGATGAGCCCGACCGCAGCGATGCCGCCGAGCCCGATGCCGACAGCTGAATTCGGTATCCTCGCCGCCTCTTTTTTCATCCCCGAACGATGAAGCGTCTCGATCATCCCCCGCTCTGGCGTAACTGGTCCGGCACCGTCCGTTGCGAGCCGAACCATCGCGCCGAGCCGGTCACGCTAGAAGAAATCCAGGCCGAAGTCGTGCGTGCCACCGACGAAGGCGAGCGACTGCGCGTGATCGGCAGCGGCGCATCGTTCTCGCCGCTGTGCGCCTGCGATGACAACCACCTGTCCTTGCGTCGCTTCAGCGGCATCGAGTCAGTCGACGTGCAGCGGTCACGTGTCCTGGTGCGCGGCGGCACCACCTTGCGCGAACTCGGCAGCGAGCTTGCCAATCTCGGGCTGGCGCTGGAAAGCGCGCCATCGTGGAATCAGGTCACCATTGCCGGCGCCATCGCCACCGGCAGTCACGGCAGTGGCCTAGCGTTCGGCAATCTCGCCAGCATCGTCACCGGTCTGCGTCTGGTGTTGGCGGATGGCTCGGTGCGCAATTGCTCGCGCGAACAGCAGCCGGAGCTGTTCGACGCGGCGCGGATTTCGCTGGGCGCGCTGGGTGTCATGACCCACATCGAACTGCAATGCATCGACCACTATCGTCTTTGTGTGCGCTCGAAGCGCGTGTCCTTCGGCGAGACGCTGACCCGCCTGACCGAACTCCGGCGCGAGCACCGCAACTTCGAACTGCACTGGTTTCCATACGCCAACATGATGCGGCAGCGCTACACCGATGAGGTTCGCAGCGCGCCGAGCAGCGCCTTCACGCCGCACCGGGCACGCGCACTGTTCCACGAACAGGTGGTGCTGCGCAGCCTGCGAAGCTTGGCGCGACGGTCACCGCAAGCGGCCGAGTACGCGGGCAAGTTGCTGGCCGACGGCATTCCGCCGGACAGCAGCGTGCGCAACGCCGAGGACGCCTATCAGACCCCGCGTCGCACGCGCGTCGAGCATCTGGAATATGCGCTGCCGCTGGAATCCGCCGACAGTTGCCTGCGTCAGCTCGAACGCTTGATGCATGCAATGGATCTGCGCGTGCACGTGCCTGTCGAGATCCGCTTCGTTCGTGCGGACACCGCGTGGCTGTCCCCGCACTACCAGCGCGACAGTGTCTGCATCTCCCTGCCTGCATATTGCGACGTTGCGCACGCCGACTACTATGCGGCGGCAACCGAGCTGTTCGACCGCGTCGGAGGTCGCCCGAACTGGGCAACTGCGCATGACAAGACCGCCACCGAACTGCGTGCGCTGTATCCGCACTTCGACGATTTCTGCCAGATGCGCGCCGAACTCGATCCACGCGGCCTGTTCCTGAATCCACATCTGGCGCGCGTGCTCGGCGCGACGCTGCGCTGATGACCCACGAATATCCACTGTCGCCGCGCGCGCGCTACGAGCAGGACCTCGCGCGCAGCGGCTTCAGTCGCGATCCCGCGCAGGCACGCGCGGTCGACGCTTTGCAGCGCGTGTATGACGAGCTGATCGCCACGCCGCCGCGCCGCTGGTTCCGCCGTCAACCGTGGACCCCGGTCAATGGTCTGTACATGTGGGGCGGCGTCGGCCGCGGCAAGACCTATCTGATGGATACGTTCTTCGACGCGCTGCCGTTTGCACGCAAGCATCGCACGCACTTCCACCGCTTCATGCTCGACGTCCACGAGCGTCGCAAGCGCTATCCGGATCAGCGCGATCCGCTCAAGCTCGTCGCCGAAGAGTACGCAACGGAAGTACGCGTCCTGTGCTTCGACGAATTCTTCGTTTCCGATATTGCCGATGCGATGATCCTCGGCCGCCTGTTCGAGAACCTGTTCGGGCTCGGCGTGACGCTGATCGCAACCAGCAACATCCCGGCCGAACGGCTCTACGAGAACGGCCTGCAGCGCGCCAACTTCCTGCCGTTCATCGACATCCTCAAGCGCAACGTGCAAGTGCTGAACGTCGACGGCGGTGTCGACTACAGGCTGCGGACGCTCACGCACGCCGACATTTATCGTCATCCCTGCGACGAAGCCGCGGAAGCCGATCTGCAACGGTGGTTCGCTGCAATCGCGCACAGCGACGGTGGCAGCACGCAAGATCTGCGCATTCACGACCGCATCATTCATGCGCGCCGCGCACTCGACGGCGTGATCTGGTTCGACTTCGACGAACTCTGCGAAGGCCCACGCGGCGCTGCCGATTACATCGAGATTGGCCGCACGCACCACACCGTACTGATCTCGCGCGTGCCGCAACTCAACGCATTTCGTGAAGACGCCGCACGCCGCTTCGTCAGCCTCGTCGACGAGTTCTACGATCGCGGCGTCAAGCTGCTGCTCGCCGCCGATGTCCCGATCGAGCAGCTCTATGTTGGCAAACGCGTCAAGTTCGAATTCCAGCGTACGCTTTCTCGTCTTACCGAAATGCAGTCCGAGGAATATCTCGCCAGGCCGCATCTGGCGTAGCGCACGATTGGCGCACGAGTCGAACTGCGGGCACAACGGCCTTCACGTCTCCACCGATCACACCGCCGCGAAAGTCGTGGCTGGATCGCTCGGCGGTGCGGCGCAATCGGCGACGCCGGGGAGCTCGCGCGCAAGGCGCGCTCCTGCAGATGCACCCGCGTCTCCGGGCCACACGACGTAGCCTGGCAGCCACTTCCCGGGACACGATCCGCGAACGGTGGCAATTACTGCGACGCGCGGCCGCTCACCCACTCGCCAACATTCGCCGTCCGGTCAATCAACTTCTCCAGTTCGACGAGCTCGGTCGGCGCCGATGCACAGCCTGTGTAGTGGCGCAGTGTCCGCACGCTATCGACAGTCCTCAACTCCAGTGTGATCTGTGGATGATCGGTCGCGTAATGCTTGCAACTCGCGGCTCCCGGCACGACATCCGTCAGCGTCGAGAATACCTCGCTGGCCTTGCTGCGCAAGGTCGCGACCGCCGCCATGTCCGCCTTGCCCGAATGCGCGCCGAGTGCGTTGACAGCGCGCTCACCGACGAACTCGACGCCACCACCACCGTCGACCGTAAGCTTGTATTGCGGGCAACGACCGAAGCACGCGCCGCGCCACATCGAGATCGCGAATTCGCTCATCGCCGAGCCTTCGCGCGGCGATATCGATTCCGCCGCAGCGCTCGACGGTACCGATCCACGGTCGGTCGGTACGGCTGCGCTGCATGACACCAGCACCAAGGCGATGACCATTACCGCGGCAGGTTTCAACATGCTGATCGCTCCTTACAGCCCGCTGAGCTTGCGCAGTTCGCGCACGGCAACTGCGAGCGTCATGAAATCGGGGGCACCGCCGGCCTGCAGATCCTGCAGACGCTGGATGCCGAACTTCAGCTTTGCGGGATTGCCGGCCAGCCACGCGTCGAGCCGCTCCTGTGCGGTCGCGCCAGGAATTTGCAGGATGCGTGCCGCGATGCGCCGATGCAGGCGATAGCTGTCCTCGCGCAGGTTGGAGCGCGCGAGTGCCTGCCATTTGCTGTGGACCGGGAACGCGATGATCGTCGACAGCAACCAGAGCATGTTGAGCCGGTCGCCAACCAGGAAGTAGATCTGCGCAGCGTCGGTCAGTGGCCGCTGCGCCTCGGCCGCGATTTCGATGATGTCGGGCGCACTGCCGAGCACCATGGTGTTGGCAAGCTGATGCGCGAGTCCGACCGGTACGCCATCGGCGCACATCCCTGCCACTGCCTTGTCCCAGTCACCGCGATAGTTGCCGGGCAGACTGTCCGGCAACATCGCGGTCAGCGCATCGATGCCGTCACCGAACTGCGCAACGGCCTCGTGAACGGTGCGCCCGGTCCAGTGATTGTTGAGCAGCCAGGTCGTGACATGCTTCATCAGGCCGATGGCCCGCCCGAACAGGCGCAGCTGCAGTGCCGCAGGCAAGCGACTGTCAAGCTCCTGGATCGGCAGCCAGTAGCGATCACCGTCATAGATTTCGTGCGCGATCGCGTACGCCTTGACCACCTCGGCGCGATCGACGCCATGGTCATCGGCGAAGCGATGCACGAACGCGAAACCCATGCGGTTGACGACCGCGTTGGCGAGGATCGTCGCAATGATTTCGCGCCGCAGGCGGTGCTTCATCAGCGGCTCGCGATACGCTTTCACGAGCGCGTCGGGAAAGTAGTCAAGCAGATCGCGGCCGAAGAAACCGTCGTCCGGCACCTCGGACTGCAACAACGAATCGAACAGCGAGATCTTGCTGTATGACAGCAGCACCGCCAACTCGGGTCGCGCCAGGCCCCGACCGCGGGAACGCCGTTCCTTGAGCGCCTCGTCATCCGGAAGATATTCGACGGCGCGATTGAGCTGGTTGTCGCGCTCGAGCGTGCGCATCACGTCGTCGTGTTCGCCGAGCTGATTGACGGCGTCGCGTTCGATCAGGCTGATCGCGAGACTCTGCACGTAGTTGTCGAGCAGCACCGCATCGGCGATCTCCTCGGTCATCGTCGCCAGCATCGGGTCGCGCTGCTTGCGATCGAGCTTGTCCTCCTGCATCAGCCGGTTGAGCGGAATCTTGATGTTCACTTCACGATCCGACGTATGCACGCCGCCGGCGTTGTCGATGAAGTCGGTGTTGATGCGACCGCCCTCGCCATCGCGACCATCGAGCGCGTATTCGATGCGCCCGAGTTGCGTGCAGCCCAGATTTCCGCCTTCGCCAACAACCTTGCAGCGCAGCGTGCGGCCGTCGACGCGGATCGCGTCGTTGGCGCGATCGCCGCAATCATCGTGCGACTGCAGATGACTCTTCACATAGGTGCCGATGCCGCCGTTCCACAACAGATCGACCGGCGCACGCAGAATCGCGCGCATCAGCTCCTGCGGCGTGACGCTATCGTGTTCGATTGCCAGCGCGACACGCGCTTCTTCAGGCAATTTTATCTGCTTGGTCTGTCGCGACCAGACACCGCCACCATTCGAGAGCAGGCTACGGTCGTAGTCATCCCACGACGAACGCGGCAAACGAAACAGTCGCTCGCGTTCGGCGAAGCTGGACGCGGCATCCGGGTTCGGATCGATGAAGATATGGCGATGATCGAAAGCCGCGATCAGACGCGTCTGCTCCGAGCGCAACATGCCGTTGCCGAACACGTCGCCGCTCATGTCGCCGATGCCGACCGCAGTGAATGGCTCAACTTGAACATCCGTGCCCAGTTCACGAAAGTGGCGTTGCACGCTCTTCCAGGCGCCGCGCGCGGTGATGCCCATTTTCTTGTGGTCGTAGCCGGCGCTGCCACCGGACGCAAATGCATCACCAAGCCAGAAACCATATTCGTCGGCAACCCCATTGGCGATGTCGGAAAACGAGGCCGTGCCTTTATCGGCCGCGACCACCAGATACGGATCATCGTCGTCGAGACGCACGACATCAGCCGGCGGCACGATGTCATCGCCGACGCGGTTGTCGGTGATATCGAGCAGACCGCGCAGGAACGTCCGATAGCACTCGATTCCCTGTTTCAGCCAGGCCTCGCGATCAGACGGGTCGCCCTGCTTGACGACGAAGCCGCCCTTGGCGCCGACCGGCACGATGATCGCGTTCTTGACCATCTGCGCCTTCATCAGGCCCAGTACTTCCGTGCGGAAATCCTGTCGCCGATCCGACCAGCGCAAGCCGCCACGTGCAACCCGGCCACCCCGCAAGTGGATGCCTTCGACCTCCGGGGCATAGACAAAAACCTCGAACATCGGCCGCGGCGCCGGCAGCTCCGGCACTTTGCGCGGATCAAGCTTGATCGACACATAGCGCTTGAGCTTGCCGTCAGCACCGTTCTGGAAGTAATTGGTGCGCAGCGCCGCGCGCACCACCGCGGCATAGGCGCGCAACACACGGTCACCGTCGAGCGTCGCCACCGTGTCGAGTGCGGTGTCGAGCGCGCTCGCGATCCTGGCTTCGTCGTCTTGCCGCTGCGTCTCCGAGCGCTTCGGATCGAAGCGCGTCTCGAATAACTGCACCAGCAGCCTTGCGATCGGTGCGTACTCGGCAAGCAGCCGTTCCTTGTAGTCCTGGCTGTATGGCAGGCCGGTCTGGATCAGGTACTTGGTGAGCGTGCGCAGGCAGACCACCTGCCGCGCGTCGAGTCCAGCCGTCAGCACCAGCCGATTCAGTCCGTCGTTCTCGGTTTCGTTGTGCCAGGTCTGCAGGAAGGCGGATTCGAAATACGCGCGTTGCCGCTCGGCGTTCAGAACACTGTCGCCGATCAATTGCACGCTGAACTGCTGGACCCACGCCGAATCGCCATCCTTGGGACGAATCTCGTGCGGGTTCTGCGAGATCACGCGCAGGCCGAAGTTCTCCAGCGTCGGCAAGACATCCGACAGTGGCAACGGCGCGCCGCGACAATAGAGCTTGAGTGCAGTCGGTTGCGGGCCTTCGCCGCTGTCGCCCTCCACGATGAGGCGTGGCAATACGGGTCTGGCGGCGGATAGTCGCAACAGGAAGTGCAGGTCGACGGCGGCCTCGTCGGCGCTGCTCAGGTCCTGGTACGAGCGTGGAAATGCATCGAAGAAGCGCGCCGCCAACACGGTGTCGCCGCGATGCTTGCTCGTGTAGGCGTCGCGTAACTGATCGCGCCACGACTGCGTCGCCGCGAGCAGGCTTTGTTCGATCTGCGCCGCACTCTGTGTCAGTTCGGTGCCCGGCGGCGTACGCACGATGTAGTGGATGCGCGCCATGCCGTGGCGCAGGAAATCCATGTTGCGATCCATGCCGGTGCCGCCGCAGGCCAGCATCAGTTCGCTGCCGATGCGATCGCGCAGCTCGCGTGAATATCGCTCGCGCGGCATGAAGACCATGCAGGAGAAGAAACGGCCGTAGCGATCGCGACGCATGAACAGTTTGAGTTGCGCACGTTCGCGTAATGCGCGCACGCCCATGCAGATCTCGAACAGCTCATCCTCGTTGGACTGAAACAGTTCGTCGCGCGGCAAGTCGTAGAGGATTTCGCGCAGATACTTTCCGGAGTGCGACTGTTCCGGCAGTCGCGAGCGCAGCATCACCTGCTCGGCCTTGCGGCGCATCAGCGGAATGCTGCGCGGCCGGTCGATATAGGCGTCAGCCGAGAACAGGCCGATGAAACGACAGGTACCACTGACGCTGCCATCGCGCGTGACACGCTTGACCGAGACCACGTCGACGAATTCGGCGTGATGGATATGCGAGCGCTGGTTGCCCTTGGTAATGACGACCAGCCGTGACGACTCGCTGTACTTGTCGAGCTCCTCACGGGGTGCGATCAGTGCGTCGGCATCCGCGTAGCGTTTGCCCGCGCGCGCAAGGCCAAGCGCGGCATCGGAGCGCACTTCAAAACGCGCACGCCCGTCGTCGCCACTGACCACGTCGGTCTCGATGCAGCCCAGAAACGTGAAGTGGCCATCTTCGAGCCAGCGCAGGAATGCGGCCGCTTCGCCACCGTCCTCTGCCGTGTCATTGGCATTGACGCCGGCGAGCTGTTCCGCCAGTTCAACGACCTTGGTCCGCATCGCCGAGAAGTCGTCGACGATCACACGGATGTCCGCGATCAGCCCGGCGACCGTCGCTTCCAGAGCAGCGTAGGCGCTGGTTTGCGGAAACGGCTCAAACTCGATGTGCGTCAGCGATTCGGTTTCGCCGTCGTCCGCCAGTACATCCCACCGCCCACCGTTGCGGGCAACCGCCATGATCGGATGCACCAGCCAGTCGATCGGTGCGCCGGTATCGCGTATCGCCATACTCAGCGAATCGACCAGAAACGGCATGTCGTCGACCACCGTCTCGAGCCGCGCCAGCCCAGGGCCGCCGCGCGTGGTGAGCTCGACCGGCGCCAGCACGCGAACCAGCGATTCTCCCGGCGCCCGCCGCTGTGCAAACAGGAAATGCCGCAGCGCCGTCTCCACCAGTTCGTCGAGCGGGCGCAAGCGCAAGGTGTCGAGCGATGCCATCTCGTAATACGCGCGAATGAATGCGACGAACGCATCGCGCGTTCCGTCAGGCGCGCGTTCGCCGGCTCTGGCCTGCAGCTGGTCGAGCAATCGAGTCTGCTCTTCGATGGCTTCCGTGCGCATGGAGCTCCTCAACATCAGGGTGTGATTGGTCCAGCGAGTATAGGTTGGCGACCATCCGGTGCCGCGGTGGAAAACCCTCTTGCAGCCGACGGCAGATCGACCATTGCGACGTACGCCATCGCTCCCCTGCTGCCCGCTTAGTGCGCCTCGCTCGCGGCCGATTTTCTGTCCTGCAAATGTTCGCTCAGATGCTTTTCGAACTGCGGTTTGTAGGCTTCAATGAATGCATTGCGCAGAATGCCGAGGATCGCGCCGATCGTGCTGGTCTGCGGCTGATCGGTGCGGCCGCTGAATTCGACGCGCGTCGCAAACTGGTTCGCGCGCTGGTTCTTCAGCACGTTCTCGGCACCACCGGCGAGCCCCTCCCACAACAGTTGCAGCGGATTGTCGTGCTGCTGCTCGACGTCGTGCTTCCAGCTGAAGAACGTGACGTGGCGGAACAGCGGCTTGGCATAGCCGGTCAGCTCACCGTCCTTGGCGTCAAGTTGCATGACGATATCGCCATCCCCGGATTCGGCATCGACGCCCGCATAGGCCTGCAGAAAATCGTTGAGCTGCTTGAGTTTGATCCCGGTGGCGCGCATCTCGATCTGGAAATCTTCGAAATGGCCGAACGGATCGAACCGGGCATGCGACTCCAGCGGCGCCTCACCGAACACATCGGCATGAATATCGAAGGTCGCGGCGCGCGGACTGCCCGTCTCGCGGACATTGGTCAGGTTATAGACCTGCCCATTGACGCGTGTGGCCACCAGATCGACTTTGGGATCGGAGTTGAAGTTGCGGAAGTGAAATGTGCCGTCGTGCACATCGACCTCGTTGAGGCGGATCGCCAGCAGCCCTTCCAGCCGCTCGCGCCAGTCCACGCCCTGGCCGGTCTGGGTATCGCGCTCGGTGCGGCCGTCGACGATATTCAGTTCCGGGTGCCAGAACTCGACCTCGGCGACGATGCCGCCATGCAGCAGCTCACGCCAGCTGATCGCCAGTTCGATGCGCGGCGCATCGAGCAGCGGCACCGGCACCGCGCCGTCGCGCTTGATGATCAGCAGTTTATGAATGCTGTAAGCGCCGCGCCAGAACTGCAGGTCAACGCTTTCGATCTGACCGTGATAACTGCCCATGTGATCGAGCTTGCGGTTCAGATACGACGTGGCCCACGCCGGCATCAACAGCCGCACCACCACCAGCGCAAGCATCACGGCAAGTGCAATCCAGGACCAGCGGCGGCGCTTGTTCACGAACAATCCCAAGTCTCGTCCCCAAGATTGAACACTAGAGAGGCGTCGCTGTACCGGCAATGAAGCCGCGGCGGCTCACGCGGCCGCAACCAGCGATGTGTTGATGTGAATATCGGACATCAACGTCTGATGCACCGGACAACGGTTGGCAATCGCCAGCAAGCGCTGACGCTGCGCGTCATCAAGATCGCCCTCCAGCGTGATATAGCGCTCGATCTGATCGACTTTGACCGTGCGCTCCGGCTGCTCGGCACAATCCGCGCAATCCTGCGCGTGGACCTTGCTGTGCTTGAGATGCACCGTCACGCGCGTCAGCGGCAGTTTCTTGTGGTCGGCGTACATCCGTACCGTAATGCTGGTGCAGCTGCCGAGCGCGGCGAGCAGATACTCATAAGGATTGGGGCCGGCATCCTGACCGCCGACGTCGACCGGCTCGTCGGCGCGCGCGCGATGCGCCCCGAGCTGCAAATCGCGGACATAGTTACCGGCGCCGCTCTCGATGACCAGCGCCTCGCCGTGCGGCAGTCGCGCGGGCAATTGCGTGGGAATGGCAGACTCGTTCATGGCGGCTCCTGGCTCGGATCGGGAATCTGCATCGTCGCATACCGCGGCGATCCGCCGTCGCGCGGCAGCGGCTGGCCGAGCCCAGCCCCCCAATGCGCAATAAATGCCTGATTCCACTTGAGTGGCGGCGCCAGTGCCCGTAGAATGCGCGCCCTTGTCCTCAATCCGGACGGGCAACCTTTGCCCACCATTGAGGTTCCGGTCCGCCGTGGGGCGGGCTCCTCAGGAGATGACGCAATCGCTTTTGAACGTGAAGATCGGCGCAACAATCAGATCACCGCGCCGCGGATCCGCGTAATCGCGGACGATGGTGAGCAACTCGGGATCATGCTGACGCGTGATGCCCAGGCCAAGGCTGAAGAAGAAGGTCTCGATCTGGTTGAGGTTTCGCCAAACGCGGAACCGCCGGTCTGCAAGATCATGGATTACGGCAAGTACCTTTATCAAAAGGACAAGGCCTCGCACGCTGCGAAGAAAAAGCAGAAGCAGATCCAGATCAAGGAAATCAAATTCCGTCCAACGACGGAAGATGGCGATTACCAGACCAAGCTCCGCTCGATCACGCGCTTTCTTGACGAGGGCGACAAGGTCAAGATCGTGGTCCGCTTCCGCGGTCGCGAGATGGCCCATCAGGAACTCGGCATGGAGATCATGGATCGCCTGAAGACCGAACTCGCGGAGACAGTGGTGGTCGAGCAGCACCCGCGCATGGAAGGCCGTCAGTCCGTCATGGTGATGGCTGCCAAAAAGAAATAAGCCTGCGGGGCCGGTGCGGCCCGCAGGTGTGGTGGAACGGGACGCAAGTCCTGACTCCGAAAAGAAGTCCTGCCCCGTCGGGGCAGGCCCGATCAGCGCCCGTGGCAGGGTTGCGACATCGGCAACGATGAAGATGCAGGAGTGTTTTCAATGCCAAAACTCAAGACTGTAAAAAGCGCAGCCAAGCGCTTTGCCAAGACGGGCAAAGGCGGCTTCAAGCGTTCCCATTCGCACAAGCGCCACATCCTGACCAAGAAGTCAGGCAAGCGCATCCGTCAGCTTCGTGGCGAGGCGCAGATTCATGCGTCCGACGTCCGCGAAGTGAAGCAGATGCTGCCGTACGCTTAACCGACTAAGGAGAACGATATATGGCACGCGTCAAACGTGGCGTCACCGCTCGCGCCAAGCACAAGAAAGTCCTCAAGAAAGCCAAGGGCTATTACGGCGCCAAATCGCGCCAGTTCCGCTCCGCCAAGGAGCAGGTCATCAAGTCGGGGCAGTACGCCTACCGCGACCGTCGCGTCAAGAAGCGCGAATTCCGGGCGCTGTGGATCATCCGCATCGGCGCGGCGAGCAAGGAACTCGGCCTGTCATACAGCCGATTTATCAATGGGCTCACCCTCGCCGGTGTGGCACTCGATCGCAAGGTCCTCGCGGACATGGCGATCCACGACAAGCCCGCATTCGGCGTACTGGTGGCCCAGGCCAAAGCCCAGCTCGGCCTCGCCGCCTAAGCAAGCTCGCGTCGTATTGCTGTTTGCGAAGGGGAGTGGCGCTTGCCGCTCCCCTTTTTTGTTTTTGGAACGACACAAAGGTTCTGTTTCCCGCGCGATGAGCGACGAACTCGAACAACTGGTGCAAAGCGCACAAGCGGATATCGCCGCCTGTGCCGACGCCCGCACGCTGGAGACGCTACGCGTCGACCTGCTCGGCAAGAAAGGCCGCGTCACCGACCTGCTCAAACAGCTCGGCGGCATGGCACCTGAGGCGCGCAAGGCATTTGGCGAGCAGGTCAATCGCGCCAAGGAAGCGCTCAGCAGCGCGCTGGAAACGCGCGGTGATGAACTGGCGCGAATCGCGCTCGATGCACGCCTGGCATCCGAACGGATCGACGTCACGCTCGCCGGCCGCGGCGAGCCCGTCGGGGGCCTGCATCCGATCACCCGCACGATCAAGCGCATTGCCGAAATCTTCGGCGAGATGGGCTTCGAAGTCGTCGAAGGGCCGGAGATCGAGGACGACTTCCACAACTTCGGCGCACTCAATATTCCGGAAGCGCATCCGGCGCGCGCGATGCAGGACACGTTCTACGTGATGAACAGTGAACGCCTGCTGCGCACGCATACCTCGCCGGTGCAGATCCGCACGATGCAGCAGCGCAAGCCGCCGATCCGCATCATCTGTCCGGGGCGCGTCTACCGCGTCGACTCCGATCGCACGCACAGCCCGATGTTCCACCAGATGGAAGGCCTGTACGTCGCCGAAAAAGTCTCGCTCGCCGATCTCAAATACGACCTGCAGATCTTTTTGTCGCGCTTTTTCGAGCGCGACATCGAAGCGCTGTTCCGGCCGTCGTACTTCCCGTTCGTCGAACCCGGCGCCGATGTACACATCCGCTGGACCCAGCCGGATGGCAGCTCGCGCTGGCTGGAAGTGCTGGGCTGCGGCGTCGTGCATCCGAAGGTGTTGGAGGCGGTCGGTATCGATTCCGAAAAATATTCCGGCTACGCGTTCGGCATGGGCATGGAGCGCATGGCGATGCTGCGCTACGGCGTCGACGATCTGCGGCTGTTCTTCAACAACGATCTGCGTTTTCTTGAGCAGTTCCGCTAAGCGCGAAGAACACGGAAAAAGAACATGAAGCTGAGCGAAAACTGGCTGCGCGAGTGGGTCAACCCCGCCGAGAACATCGAGCAGATCGCCGAACGTCTGGTGATGGGCGGGCTTGAGCTGGAAATCGAGACGGTACTGTCCGAGCGCATCGACAAGGTCGTGGTCGGACATATCACCAAGACTGAACGCCATCCTCAGGCCGATCGCCTGCAAGTCTGTGAAGTCGATGCCGGACAGGACGCACCGCTGCAGATCGTCTGCGGCGCGCCGAACGCACGCGTCGGCATCAAGGTGCCGTGCGCGCTGGTCGGCGCCACGCTGCCGGGCGGCATGGCAATCACCGCTGCACAGCTGCGTGGCGTCGACAGTTTCGGCATGTTGTGCTCGGCCAAGGAACTGGCGCTGTCCGACAAGTCGGACGGACTGCTGGAACTTGACCGCGACGCCAAGCCGGGCACGCCGATCGATCAGCACCTGGCGCTGGCCGACAACGTCCTGAATCTGGAAATCACCCCGAATCGCGGCGACTGCCTGTCAGTGCTCGGGCTGGCGCGCGACGTCTCGGCGCTGTTCGGTGTGCCGGTCAAACGGCCGACACAGGCGCAGGCCGTGGTCGAGGGCCATCAACAGCTCAAGGTCGAGATCGAGAGTCTCGATGACTGCCCGAGCTACGCCGGGCGCATCATCTCGAAGATCAATCCGAAAGCGCGCACGCCGGACTGGATGCGCGAGCGCCTGCGCCGCGCCGGCATCCGCAGCATTCAGGCGATTGTCGACATCACCAACTACGTGATGCTCGAACTCGGTCAGCCGATGCACGCGTTCGACGCCGACAAGCTCGCCGGCAACATCCGCGTCCGTCGTGCCGCCGTTGGCGAAAGCCTGCAATTGCTCAACGAGCAAACGGTTGTTTGTGAACA
>DATCXY010000282.1:0-3906 GCA_036570585.1 Solimonas sp.
GTGATTGCGATCGTCATCGCCGCGCTGACGAGCATGACCGCGAATCTCGCGGACTGGCTGCAAAACGATGCGACGCAGAACGCGACGCTGGGCGACATGAAGGAAAGCAAATCGCAAATGCAGTACGTGCGTGACCGCGAAGTCGACGCGCTGCGCGAAGACCAGCGGGAACTCCGGCGGGAACTCAGCCAGGTGCGCGAGACATGTCGAAAGTAGACGCGAGCGGCATCGAGGTCGCCGACGTTACGCTGCAGATGAGCCATCGAGGCTCGAAGGCGCGCTCGATCGCCGTGCGGTCAGTGGTCAACAACGAAGCGTTCTTCGAACTACCGAAGGTCGGTACCGATGGCGAACTCACGATCGGCTATCTGCGCAACATGAAGCACAAGCTGTCGAAGCGGATCGGGCTCGAGATGCTCGTCGAAGATCTGCTGCACATCGACACCACGCTGCGGCCGAAGCTGCTGCAGAACATCGAAGATCTGGACGACACGCGCTATAGCTCGCTGCTGTATCTCTCTCTAGCCGTCGGCGTCGACAAGGTGCTCAAGAACGCCGAGATCTGGCGCGCGCTCAGGAGCGCGGACTATGTTGCCGCGCAGTGGGCGATGCTGCGGATGTACTGGGCATACAAAGTCGTGCCGTCGGATGACAAGAAGGCACAGACGAGGTTGATGATGCTGTCCGAGATGATGCGTACCGGTGAGGAGCAGACTGCAGCTGCTTGACTTTGCGCACCGGCGCGCTACGCTGCACACGTCAAGGCATAACGCTACGTCGCGAAAGCCGCGGTCCCTTCCTGGGGGCCGCGGCTTTTTTCGTTTCTGGAGCCGGGGAAGATGAAGAGTCGGGGGCTGATCGGGCACGTGCAGACGCGCATTGCTGCGCAGATCGCCGGCATCCTCATGCTCGCCGATGGTGACACGCCCGGCCTGCGCTTCCTGCTCGGCGGTGAAACTGCCGGTCCGAACGCGACCGGCCGCTCGATCGAGCAGATCGCCCGCAAGATCACCGCGAGCTACGGCGCCACCGACCTCGTCGATCTCAACGATTCGGTGTTCGACGCCTTCATCAAGAACTTCGCCGACAACGTCTACGGTCAGGAAATTTACGTCGACCGGAACCACAAACCGGAAGACGGCGTGCAGGGAAAGGTCGAGCGCATCTTCAAGGATGGCGACCGGCTGCTGATGGAAATGAGCTGGACGCCGGAAGGCGTGAAGACGTTCAGCGAAAAGGGCTTCAAGTACTTCTCGATCGAGTATCACCCGAACTATCAGAACAAGGAGACCAAGCAGCTCCATGGTCCGGTTCTGCAGGGCGTGGCCATGGTGCCGCGTCCCTTCATCAAGAACATGCAGCCGTCCGCGGGCCCGGGCCGTCTGTTGCTGTCCGAGGGCCGCTCCTTCTTCGTTCCCGATTACCTCAACCTGCCGCAGGGCGATCCCATGAAAAAGTTTCTCAAGTTGCTCAAGGCCGCGCTCGAAGCGAAGAAGCTGTCGGCCACCGTCGTCGGCATCCTGCTGGCGCAGGCTCAGCATGAAGCTGAAGCCAAGAAGCTGAGCGAAGACGCGGAAGGCGAATTCGACAAGCTGCGCACGCACTTCGAAGTTGTCGGCGCCAAGCTCGCCGAGGACAAGGACAATCTCGAAACTGCGAAGGTCGAGCCCGGCAAGATGCTGACGGCAGATGACGTTGCCGCGATTGTCGCCAAGCAGCTGGAAGCCAAGGCCGACAGCGCGAAGAAGCTCGCCGAAACCGAGACCTCGAACCGCAAGTTGTTCACGGACGCGATCGACGCGGCCAAGGGCCTCAGCGATGGCACCAAGGAGCTGCTGAAGAAGCAGTCCACCGCGATCGCCGGCTCGATGAATGTGGACCAGGTGAAGTCGCTGTCCGACGCTGCGATCGAGCTGGGCAACCAGAGCGAAGTGGCGGCGCAGAAGTTCCGGCTGGGCCTCACGCAGGCCGGCCCGGCTGGCCGCGTCGGCGGCACGGTCGTGGTGGTCGACGGCGGCATCGGCTCGCAGGTGCATGCGCTGATGCGCGAGAAGTTGCTGCTGTCCGACAGCGCCGCCAATCTCACACTGCCCGAGGAAAAGTCGCTGTCCGGCTTCGCCCGCAAGACGCTGGCGATCTTCGAACAGATCCACGCCAAGCGCCTGGACGACGAGCGCAAGATGCTCGCCGACGACGGCAGCACCAACGTCGCCGACGGTCAGTTTCCGGTGGCGGTGCAGCGCCAGGTGATCGTCGAGCTGCTGGCTGACATGGCGGTGATGGCGCTGGTGCAGACCCTCACCGATCCGAACGCCCAGTTCACCACGCAGATCCCGTACGAAGAACGCAACGTCGCGAATATCCGCAACGGCGCGGTGACGTATGAAGGCCAGGGCATTGCCCGGGCCGGCGTCACGCAGAAGATGGACAACGCCTACATCACGCCGCGCAAGCTGGCGCTGATGCTCAGCAACGAGATGATCCATTTCTCGCGCGCCAGCTTGATCAACTGGGACGCATGGGCGCGCAACATCGCCAGCAACGCCCGGCTGATGAAGGACATCATGGCCGTCGCGATCATGAACGAGCTGCAGCGGTCGGCGGATGCCTTCGGCGCGCTGGACGTCACGGCCGAGGTGATCACCGCGCAGGTCGACGGTACCGAGACTGTGTTCAAGACCGCGCAGTTCCCGATCGTGCGGCCCAAGCAGGTCAAGGATCTGCAGGGCACCAACGTCGGCACCGCAGAGAACGCGATCGCGCTGGTCTACAACGGCGGCGCGATCCCGATGTGGGACGGCACCGGCGAGCAGTCGGCCGGCACCTACTACCACGTTGTGGACTGGAACCAAGGTTTGTTCAGCTTCGTCGACGAGACCGGCGCGGTGCAGGCCAAGGCTTCGCAGACCACGACGATCAGCTACAGCTACGCAACCAACGTCGTGAAGTACGACATTGATCTGCCGGCCGATACCGATGCGGACGTGCACTACAACGCCCTGCTCGATCTGTTCGGCGACTCGAAGGCATATCTGCAGCAGAACCGCTACGTGGATGTGCAGTTCGCGCTGATGGCGACGACGCTGCACAACACGATCACCAAGGCCAAGCGCTTCGAAGCCAACAGCCAGAAGGCTGGCACCGGCCTCAACAGCGACGGTGATCTGGAACGCGTCAAGGCCGTGCCCTGCTTCAGCAGCAACCAGCCGGGCGCGGACATGGCCGAGGGTCGCATCATCCTCGGCCAGCGCAACACACTGAGCTACGTGATTGCCAAACCGTTCGTCACCGGCACGCCGTTCGAAGCGGTGAACAGCGACGGCGAACCGACCGGGCAGAAGGTGGCATACGGCGAGGAGTACTCGGCCGTGCATGTGCCCTCGCCGATCCGCAACCGCATGCGCTCGATCATCGTCTACAGCGCCACGGCTCGCGCCGCGATCTGAGACGCCCCCTCTCCTCCAAGCGTGAATTAAGGGGGCGGTCTTCCGCCCCCGCTTTTTTCGGAGACAGTGATGAGTGCCAAACATTTCACCAACGCTGGCAAGGGCGCGACGTACAAGCTCACGGCCACCGGCATGCGCCTGGTGCAGCCAGGCGAGACCGTGCTGCTCGCCGTCGCCGCCGCCGCTGCTGGAGTGATCCCCGAGGCAGCCAGCTCGATCGCCGATCTGCAGAAGCAGACGATTGCCGCAATCGAGAAAGCGCTGCCGACGCTGAGCGGCGACCAGCTCGTTGTGCTGCTGAAGCTCGAGCATGCGAGCGCGCAGCCGCGCGTGACGCTGGTGCAGAAGATCGAACAGCAGCAGCTGAAGCTGATCGCCGGCACGGGCCCCACGCTCGCCGACAAGCAGGCACAGCTCGCAGCCGCGACTGCGGAGCAGATCGCTGCCGAACTCAACGGTG
>DATCXY010000283.1:0-7573 GCA_036570585.1 Solimonas sp.
TGTAGCGACGCAGATCATCGGCCTCGATCCTGCTGATTTTCTGCTCGGCGATTTCCGCTTCGGTCAGGATCAGTTCCTCGATCTGCTCGAGGAACCAGACATCGATCTTGCTCAAGTTGAAGACGTCGGCCACCGACAGACCGGCGCGGAACGCCTCGCCGATGTACCACAGTCGCTGGCTGCGCGGAATCGCCAGCTCGGTGCGAATGCGCGTCATCGCCTCGTCGCTGTAAACGCCGCCGGTCCGCACGATGATCGGATCGAAGCCATCACTGCCGACTTCGAGCCCGCGCATCGCCTTGTGCAGCGACTCCTGGAAGTTGCGACCCATCGCCATCACTTCGCCGACCGACTTCATCTGCGTGGTCAGACGCGAGTCGGCCTGCGGGAATTTTTCGAAGGTGAAGCGCGGAATCTTGGTGACGACATAATCGATGCTCGGCTCGAACGATGCCGGCGTCGTGCCGCCCGTGATGTCGTTCTTGAGCTCATCAAGCGTATAGCCGATCGCGAGCTTGGCGGCGATCTTGGCGATCGGGAACCCGGTCGCCTTCGATGCCAGCGCCGAACTGCGCGACACGCGCGGATTCATCTCGATGACGATGATGCGGCCATTATCCGGATTGATCGCGAACTGCACGTTCGAGCCGCCGGTGTCGACGCCGATCTTGCGCAGCACGGCGATCGAAGCGTTGCGCAGCAACTGGTATTCCTTGTCGGTCAAGGTTTGCGCGGGCGCGACGGTAATCGAGTCACCGGTATGCACGCCCATCGGATCGAAGTTCTCGATCGCGCAAACGATGATGCAGTTGTCCTTGCGATCGCGGACAACCTCCATCTCGAATTCCTTCCAGCCGAGCAGCGACTCTTCGATCAGCACTTCGTTGGTCGGTGACAAGTCGAGACCGCGCATGACGATCTCCTCGAACTCTTCAACGTTGTACGCGATGCCGCCACCGGAGCCGCCCAGCGTGAAGCTCGGCCTGATGATGACCGGGAAGCCGATGTCCTGCTGGATGCGACGCGCCTCATCCATCGTGTGCGCGACATCGGAGCGGGCCGAGCCTAGGCCGATCTCGGTCATCGCATCGCGGAATTTCGAACGGTCCTCGGCCAGATCAATCGCGTACTCGTTGGCGCCGATCAGCTCGCACTCGAATTTCTTCAGCACACCTTCGCGCGCCAGATCCAGCGCGCAGTTCAGCGCGGTCTGACCGCCCATCGTCGGCAGCAATGCATCCGGCCGTTCCTTTTCGATGATCTTGGCAACCGATTGCCAGCGGATCGGCTCGATGTAGGTCGCGTCCGCCATTTCAGGATCGGTCATGATCGTCGCCGGATTCGAATTGACGAGGATCACGCGATAGCCTTCCTGGCGCAGTGCCTTGCAGGCCTGCGCACCGGAATAGTCGAACTCGCAGGCCTGACCGATGACGATCGGACCGGCGCCGATGATCAGGATGCTTTTGAGATCTGTACGTTTCGGCATCTTCGACTCGATTAATGGATGGCAGCTGTCGCCAGCCGCACACTGAAACTCAGGAACAGCGCGCCAACGCCGCCGGTCGCACCGGCGCTCAGCCGCCGCCGCGCGCGAAACGCCGCGGACAGACGATGGCCGAACAGGATCAACGTGCTCAGGTACGTGAAACTGGCGATCTGCGCGATCAAGCCCAGCACCACGAACGACAGCGCCGGATACGGATAACTGCGATCGACGAACTGGATGAAAAACGACAGGAAGAACAGGATCGCCTTCGGATTGAGCAGACTGATCGTCAGCGCGCGGCGAAACGGATCGCGGGTAGATACGACCGCCACGACCGGCGCGGCCGCCGGATCACGACGCCAGCCCTGCCACGCGCTGCGCAGCATGCTGGCGCCCAGCCAGGCCAGATATGCCGCGCCAGCCCACTTCAATGCAAAGAACAGTTGCGGATAGGCACGCAACAGCGAAGCGACACCCGCGGCGGCCAGCACCATCAACACCAGATCGCCGACAAACACGCCCAGCGCCGCCCGATAACCGCGGCGAACACCATCACGCGCGGCCACGCTGAGCACGAACATCGAATTCGGTCCGGGCAGCAGCACGATGACCACCACGCCAACAATGTACGTGGTGATGTCGGTGATTCCCATCATCGCTCAGCGCTTGTCCGCCATCAGGCGCACGAAGCGATCGAACAGTTCGCCGACATCGTGCGGGCCGGGGCTGGCTTCCGGGTGGCCCTGGAAACTGAAGGCCGGCGCGTCGGTGACGCGCAGACCCTGGTTGGAACCATCGAACAGCGAGCGATGCGTGGCCACCACATTGGCCGGCAGCGTTGATTCGTCGACCGCAAAACCGTGGTTCTGGCTGGTGATCATCACGCGGCCGGATTCGAGATCCTGCACCGGATGATTGGCGCCGTGATGGCCGAGCTTCATCTTCAAGGTCTTGCCGTTCAGCGCCAGACCTAGAATTTGATGGCCCAGGCAAATACCGAACAGCGGCATCTTCTTGGCGAGAAACTCGCGCGTCGCACGGATCGCGTAGCTGCACGGCTCCGGATCGCCGGGGCCGTTGCTGAGCAGCACGCCGTCCGGTTTCAGCTTGAAGACTTCAGCCGCAGTGGTCTTGGCCGGCACGACGGTGACGCGGCAATCGCGATCGACCAGCAGCCGCAGCATATTGCGCTTGAGGCCGAAGTCGTAGACCACGACATGGAAGCGGCCATCGCTGCGCTCGGGTTCGCGGTTTGATTCAAGTTCCCACGAGGCGCGTGTCCATTTGTACGGCTTGCTCACCGATACCACTTTGGCCAGGTCCATGCCCTTGAGGCCTGCGAAACCACGCGCCGCTTCGAGGGCCTTCTTCTCACTGATGCGGCTGCCTGCGACGATGCAGCCGTTTTGCGAACCCTTGTCGCGCAGGATGCGCGTCAGGCGGCGTGTGTCGATATCGGCGATCGCGACCGTCTTGTTGGCCTTCAGGTATTCGCGAAAATCCTGTGTCGAGCGAAAGTTGCTGTGCAGGCGCGGGACTTCGCGCACCACCAAGCCCGCAATATGGACACGGTCGGACTCGGCGTCCTCGGCGTTGCTGCCGACGTTCCCGATGTGCGGATACGTGAGCGTCACGATCTGCTCGCGGTACGACGGATCCGTCAGGATTTCCTGATATCCGGTCATCGCCGTATTGAAAACGACTTCACCCACGGTCTGACCGTCACTGCCGATGGAAACACCCTTGAAAACGGAACCATCGGCGAGGGCGAGCAGAGCCGGTTTGAAGTCGGTCATAAGTGATCTTTCCAGGTGACGGACACGAAAACGGGGGCCGAAGGCCCCCGCTCCGCATCCGGCGCGAATTCTATACGACCTCGGCCCGCGGCAAAACCTTTTCGCGAAAATTTGTCGAAAAAAACCGGGGAAAGTATCGCCGGCAAGGCAGCTGGCACGAGACCGGCGCGCAGAAGGACGGTGCTCGGACCCGACCGCTCGATGTCAGTCCGAATCGAGCCGGACATCGGCATGCATGGAACGACTGAAAACTCGGAGCGTCACCCGCGCGCACGATGCCGAGCGCCGCAACCTGTCCCGAGTTTCGGTCAGATCGGAATGCCCATCGCCTTGCCGATCTGCCAGATATTCTTGTCGACGCTCTCGGCCATCATGACGATGATCGCCTGTTCCGGTCGCATCCGCGACGCCTCCTGGCAGGCCCAGCCGAGCGCATAGGCGGTCTGGATCGCCGGGATCACGCCTTCGTGCTTGCTGACGTCGTAGACCGCGCGCTTGGCCTGTGCGACCGAGCCTTTGACGTACTCGACGCGGCCGCTGGCTTTCAGCCAGGCGTGTTCACGCGTCGTGCGCGGGTAATCCATGCCCTCCATGATCGCCGCCGCACGCTGCTGCTCCTTCAAGTTCAGCGGCTGGGTGGTGGCGTTGCCTTGCGGCGGCACCTCACCAAGATCTTCCTGCGCCTCGACACAGACCAGCCGCGTGCCGGTCGCGCGCAGAAACGGCGGAAACAGGCCGATCGCGTCAGCGTTGTCGCCATCGCGCGCGACCAGCAGATCCGGTGCCTTCTTGTCAACCGCGTACAACTGGCGCCGGCATTCACGGCCGGCGATCGATGCCAGATCCAGCGTCAGCATCGAATACGGATGCGGCGCGGCGTCGAGTCCCACGACCAGGAAGCAGTCGGCGCTGTTTTGCGCCCAGAAATCCCAGACCTCGGCCCGCACACCGCCGTCACGCTTGCGGCCAAGCCCTCCTTCGTTGACGTGCGCGCCCATCAGCCACATGCGAAACACGCTACCGGCTTGCAGTTGCATCTGCTCGCTGTCCATGAAGATCTCGGCTTGCAGGCCGAGCCTCGACGCGATCGACGCGATGACAACGCCGCTGCGGCCGGTGGGGCTGAATGCCACCAGCGTCTTCTTGCCCATGCGCTTGGCAAGCAACGCCTGGCCCAGCACCGCCGCCAGCAGATGCGAGGGCTGGGTGTTGATGTCCTCGCGCTTCAAATAGATGCGCGCGCCACCCAGATGCGCCGACAGCCGCGCCGCGAACTGCAGCGACGACGGATGGCCCGCCGACTGGATCATCTCGCTGTCGAGTTCGGCGAGGAACCGGGGATCCGTGCGCACCGCCTCGTAACCGTCGGCGATCTCGGCGAGCGGTTTGCGGAAGCGCTCTTCCTCGCCGATACGCACGTAGGCCTGCTTCGGCGTGTTCGAACGCGAGCCGATGAATTCGATCTTGTCGCCGATCACCGCTTCGGCGAACAACGGGTCGGTGACCGCAATCATCCGCCCCATGCTCAGAACCTTGCGCCATTCCTCGGACTGGACCGCGTTGCGGATCTGGCCGTGCATGAAGCGCGCCTGCTGCAGGAAAGCCGGCACCTTGCGCGTTTCGTAATAAAGCTCCGCCAGCCGCAACCGCAAGTCCAGCAGTTGCGGCTGTTTGGCGACCTGCTGAAGCAGCAGGTTTTCCAGGTCGTCGTAGAACGCACCGGATTCCGAACGATCGTCTTTGGTGTTTTGGGTCATTCCGTGCCCTCGAAAGAACTGATGCCGAGTATAGGCATGCCGTTCGACTACAGCGCCAGTTGCAACTGATCGCCGGCCGCCGACGGTACACGAAAGGCGTCGCTGCGTGGTGGCGCCAGGCCGCTGCCGGCAAAGCCAAGGCGCCGACAAGCAAGGCGAAAGCGCTGTTCGATGATCGCCGCGTATTCGCCCTCGCCTTTCATGCGCTTGCCGAAGCGCGGATCGTAGAGTCGGCCGCCGCGCATCTGCCCGACCAGGCTCAGCACGTGCGCCGCCTTCAGCGGCACATGCGTCTCCAGCCATTCGCGGAACAGATCCTTCACTTCGTGGGGCAGCCGCAACATGGTGTAGCTGGCGCGCCGCGCACCGGCGTCGCGGGCCGCCGCCAGCACCGTTTCCATTTCGGCATCATTGACGAACGGAATCACCGGCGAAAACAGCACCATCGTCGGAATGCCGGCGTCGCTTAACCGCCTGAGCGTGCGCAATCTGGCGGCGCCGGAAGCGGCACGCGGTTCCAGCGTGCGCTTGAGTTCGGACTTGAGTGTCGTGATCGAGATCGCAACCGTCGCCAGACCGTCCTGGGCCAGTTCCTGCAGCAGGTCAATGTCGCGTTCGACCAGCGCGCCCTTGGTGACGATACCGACCGGATGCCGGAACCGCAGCATCACCTCGAGCAGACTGCGCGTGATCTTCAGCTCGCGCTCGATCGGCTGGTAGGGATCGGTATTGGCGCCGAGCGAAATCATCGAACACTGGTAGCCAGGCTTGCGCAGCTCGGCATCGAGCAGCGCCGCAGCATTCGGCTTGTAAAACAGCTTGGTCTCGAAATCGAGGCCCGGCGACAGGTCGAGATAAGCGTGGCTGGGGCGTGCGAAGCAGTAGATGCAGCCGTGCTCGCAGCCGCGATACGGATTGATCGATTGCGAGAACGGCAAGTCCGGCGACTCGTTGCGGGCAATGATCGTGCGCGCGTTTTCGCGATGCAGGGTGGTCGCGAGCTTCGGCGGCGCATTGTCGTCGTCGAGCAGCCAGTCGTCATCGAAATGTTCGCGTGTGCGCGACTCGAAGCGCCCTTCCGGATTGGACGCCGCGCCACGACCTTTTACCGGACCCGTTCTGTCATTCACTGCATATCCTGTCGCCCGCCAGCATGCGGGCCGACGTACCGTTTTACCGTACGGATGCCTGGGCTGCCAATGCCGAAAATGCGTTGCCGCTGAGCCGATTGATGATCCACTCGCGCTTCATTTCGGCACCGAGACTCTGATAGAAGCGGATCGCCGGCTCGTTCCAATCGAGCACCGTCCATTCGAAACGGCCACAGCCGCGCGCGATGCCGATCTGCGCGAGCTCCGCGAGCAGCCGCTTGCCGATGCCCTTGCCGCGCTGTGCCGGCTGCACGAACAGGTCTTCGAGGTACAGGCCCGGCTTGGCGAGGAACGTCGAATAGTTGTGGAAGTACAACGCGAAGCCTGCCGCCTCGCCCTTGCATTCGGCAATCAGCGCCTCGGCATACGGCCGCACGCCGAACAGATGCGTGCGCAGATCGGCCTCGGTCGCGATCACTTCGTGTTCGAGTTTTTCGTAAACCGCGAGCGCGCGAATCAGCGTGAGCAGTACCGGTACGTCTGCGGGCTCGGCCGCGCGGATGCAAACCTCCGACATCAGCCGTTCAGCACGTCGCGCATGCTGTACAGGCCGGCCGGCTTGGCGCGCAGCCAGACCGCCGCGCGCGCCGCGCCATGCGCGAAGTTCATGCGATTCGACGCCTTGTGGCTGATCTCGACGCGTTCGCCGTCGCCAAGAAACATCACGGTGTGATCGCCGACGACATCGCCGCCGCGGATCGTCTGGAAGCCGATCGCCTGGCGATCGCGTGCACCGGTGTGGCCGTGGCGCTCGTAAACCGCGCATTCGGCGAGATTGCGGCCGACGCCGCGTGCCACCGCCTCGCCCATCATCAGCGCCGTGCCGCTCGGCGCATCGACCTTGTGGCGGTGATGCGCTTCGATGATCTCGATGTCGAAGTCGTCGCCGAGCGCACGTGCCGCATCTTCAAGCAGCTTCAGGCAGAGATTGACGCCGATGCTGAAATTGCCGGCCATCAGGATCGGAATCTGCTTCGCTGCGGCGTCGATCTGCGCCTTCTGTTCGGCCGTGCAACCGGTCGTGCCGATCACCATCGCCTTGCGTTGCGCGACACAGATCGGCAACGCCGCCAGCGTGCCTTCCGGCCGCGTGAAGTCGATCAGCACGTCGAATTGCGCGGCGACTGAAGCCAGATCAGCACTGATCTGCACCTCGGTGCCCGCGATCGGCTTGCCGATGTCGGCATGGCCGGCGCGCTCGACGGCGGCACCGAGCACCAGCTGCGGCGAAGCGGCCACGGCGGCGGCCACGGCCTGCCCCATGCGGCCAGTCGCGCCGAGAATGGCAATGCGGGTGAACTGAGTCATGACGCGAGTCGTCTGCAAAGTGGGCGCATAGCTTAGCGGCGCGGCGCGCGCCTCGCCCGCTACCGCGCAATC
>DATCXY010000284.1:0-5222 GCA_036570585.1 Solimonas sp.
ATCGAGCTGTACGCGGGCGCGGCACCGATCTTCGATCTGTACGGCGTCGAGGATGACATCTCGCGGGCGCTGGAGCGCAAGGTCGATCTGAAGTCCGGCGATCACCTGGTATTCGACCAGACCGAAGCGATGACCACCGTCGACGTCAACACCGGCGCGTATATCGGCCATCGCAATCTCGAAGAGACGGTGCTGAAGACCAATCTCGAAGCCGCGCAGGCGATTGCGCGCCAGCTGCGACTGCGCAATCTCGGCGGCATCATCATTCTCGATTTCATCGACATGAAATCCGAGGATCATCGTGCCCAGGTGCTGCGTGCGCTGGAACGTGCGCTGGCAGCCGATCACGCCCGCACGCAGATCCATCCGTTCTCGCCGCTCGGCCTGATCGAGATGACGCGCAAGCGCACCCGCGAATCGCTCGGGCACATCCTGTGCGAGCCGTGTCCGGCCTGCGACGGCCGCGGCACGATCAAGACCGTGGAAACGGTCTGCCACGAGATCGCGCGCGAGGTCCAGCGCGCAGCGCGCCAGTTCGAGGCCAAGGGCTTTCTGGTACTGGCGGCGCCGCAGATCGTCCAGCGCCTGGTCGAGGAGCAGCCGTCCGGCCTGGCAGGACTGGAGGCGAGCCTCAACCGGCCGATCCGGCTACAGGCGGAGAGTGGTTACAGCCGGGAGAGCTTTGACGTCGTGCCGTTGTAGCCAATCGCTGACAGCGGTCAGCAATAACCCGGTCCGGTTTTAGTGGCCCTTGTCGCCGCGACCCGCGACAATGGCGATCGTCTTTTCTTGCGCTGAATCATGGAACGCGTCAAACGCCGCTGGTGGACCTGGGCGATCACGCTGTTGGCCGCCGTCGTCATCGCCGGTGCGGTCATCAGCGGCCTGTTCCAGCTTGCGGTCCTCACCCTGCCCAGTTACCGCGCCGATCTCTCGGCGTGGGTGACGCACGTCGCCAACCGGCCGGTGCAGATCGGCGGCGTCAATCTCGGCTGGCACGGCATCGAGCCGCGGCTCGACCTGACCGACATCACGCTGTTCAGTGACGACGGTGACGAAAGCCTGACGATGCAGCGCCTGAGTCTCGGCTTCAGCCCGTTCCGGCTGATCACCGGCGACATGCTGCCGGAACGTCTGGAAGTGTCGGGCCTGACGCTCGATATCGAGCAGGGCGACGACGGTCGCTGGAGCTTTGCCGGCTTTCCGACCGGCGCCAGCGAACTGTCTCAGGCCAAGCGCGACGCACTGGCCAAGCAGATTGCCGGCTTCGGCCATCTGGTGGTGCAGAACTGCACGCTGGCGTTCAGCGGCAAGGCATTCGGTGAAAACGGCCAGGAAGTGCGCATCATCCGCCTGGATGTCGAGCAGCGCGAAAATGGTTTCGAGTTCGACGGCCGTGCGCAGCTGCCCGTCACGCACGGCGATGTCGTCGAACTGTCGGCCGACATCGACGGGCCGATCGTCGATCCGCGGAAATGGAACGGCAATTTCAATCTCGACTTCCAGCGTCTGCGGCCACAGGGCTGGCTGGCGCCGTTCCTGCAGAAAGGCGTGCAGATCGGAGCCGAGAATCTCAACGGGTCGGTCGACGGCCGGCTGCGCAATGGCGAAATCCGCGATGCCGACATCAACATTGATTCGGAAGGTTTCATCGTCGCCCGCAACGGCCGCGCGAGCGGCGCCAAGGCGATGCGCCTGCGCGCCAATCTCGGTCACGACGCGCGTGGCTGGCTTGCCGATCTCAAGGAGCTGCGTTTCGACAACGAACTGCTCGCGCGCGGCAGTCTGCGCTGGCTGCAAGATGCGCGCGGTCGTGAAATCGACGTCAACGCCGACGAGCTGCATCTCAGTCGTCTGATGCCGTGGCTGGCGGTCTGGCGAGATGCGCCACCAGCGCTGTCGCAGGCCGCGCGGCTTTCCGGTGCGGTGCGCAATCTGGTGTTGCGCCTGCACACCGGGGTCGACGGAAAGACGCACTATTCGACGACCGCAAGGCTCGACGACATTGCGCTCGCCCCGGATGCGCATATCGGCGTTTCGCACGTGTCCGGCGAAGCCTCGGCCAACGAGAATGGCGGTCAGTTGCGTCTCAGGCAGGTGCCGGTGGCGCTGCAGTTGCCCGGCGCACTGTCGCAGCCGATCGCCCTCGATACCGTCGACGGGCAAATCCAGTGGCGTCGCGCTGCCGATGGCTGGCGCATCGGCAGTCCGGCATTCGCGTGGACCTGGGTCGGCACCAGTGGCGACGGCCATTTCGATCTGCAGCTGCCGGACGAGGCGGGTGCCTCGCCGGTGCTCGACCTGGATGCGAATTTTGCGGTGCAGGACGTCAACCGGCTGAAGCCGTTCATGCTGCTGCACTGGAGCGAGCACCTGCGCGACTGGCTCACCAACAGCCTGAAGCGCGGGCATGCCTCGCGTGGTGAGTTGATGATCCATGGTCCGCTCGCCGACTTTCCGTTCACCAAGCATCCGGATGGCAACTGGAAACTTGACGCCGATGTCAGCGGCGTCGATCTCGCGTTCGCACATGACTGGCCGAGCCTGACCGACATCAGTGCACATCTGAGCATCGAGCGCGAAAGTCTTGCCGTCGATGCGTCGGCTGCCAACATCAACGGCAACAAGCTGGATCGCGCGGAAGCACACATCGACGATCTGTCCAACGCGGTAGTCGATGTCGACGCCGCGACCAGTGGCGAGATCGGCCGCTATTACGATTTCCTGCGCGCCTCGCCGTTGCACGAATCGCTGGCCGGGCTGCTCGACCAGACGCGCGCCGCCGGCAAGGCCCGCGTCGCGGTCAAGCTGGCGCTGCCGCTGCATGATCTGGACGCGACGACCGTCGATGGCGCGGTCACGCTCGACAATGTGCAGATGTTCTACGACAAGCTCGATCAGCCGCTCAGCGGTATCAGCGGCACCGTCAACTTCACGCGCACAGGCGCGACGGGCGATGACATCAGCGGTCGCTTCGAGGATCTGCCGCTGAGCGTGCGTATCGAGCCGCGGGCGGGTACACACGGCGTGGTGATCGCCGATTTCCCGTTCACGCCCAATGCCGATGGGGTCGGCGCCAGTCAGTTCCTGCCGGCGTTCATTCGTGAGGCGCTGGGCGGCAGCAGCAGCTGGCACGCCGAGCTGCCGATCGAGGAACACGGCGGTACCGCGTTGACCTTGAGCAGCGATCTGCGCGGCACCGAGATTCGCCTGCCGGAGCCGCTGGCCAAGCTGGCGGGCGCGCCGCTGCCGACGGATGTGCGTGTCGGCGGGGATGCCGATGCGCCGCTGCGCATCAATGTCAGCTACGGTCAGCGCGTCTCGGCCGACATCGCGATGGCAGGCAGTGGCGATGATCACGATACCGGCCTCCAGCTCGATGGCCTGCGCGTACGCTTCGGTGATGTCGCAGCGCCGAAGGCGCAAAAGGGCAGCTACATCGTCGATGGGCACGCGAGCACGCTTGATCTTGCGGCGTGGATCGGCCTGATCGGCCGCGATGACACCAGCGTGGTGCCGTCGGCCGCCGCTGCGCAGGCGAACACGCCTGCCGCGCCGGCATCGACGCACAGCGGTCTGTCGCTCGACCTGATCAATCTCGATGCCGACCATCTGCGCTGGCAACAACAGCTCACCGGCGCCACGCATCTGCACTGGGTGCCGAGGACGAACGGCTGGCATGTCGAGCTGGCCGGTGCCGGCGTGCAGGGCACGGTCGAGTGGAGCGGGCCGGCGCCCGGGCGCCTGGTCGCGCGCCTCGATCATGTCGCATTGGTGCCGGCCGAAACACCGGAACTCGCACATGCGGCCGAGCAGGCCGAGGCGGTCGCAGCCAAACCGGGCGGTACCAATCCGCCGCTTGCAAACGTGAATGCGCCGGCGTCGAATCCCGCGCATTGGCCGGAGGTGGACGTACTGTGCAAGTCGCTGACCGGCAAGGACGCCGATCTCGGTCAGCTTGAGCTCAAGAGCGTGCACATTGCCGATGGGCAGAAGCTCGACCATCTGAAAGTGTCGGGTGGCGTTCTGGCCCTCGATGCCACCGGTCAGTGGCGGCGCGTCAACGGCAAGTCCTCGGGGCGAGTGCAGGCGACCGCCGACAGTGACGACTTCGAGGCCGTGTTGCGCGCGCTCGACTACGAGCAGAATTTTCGTGCGAAGAAAACGCACGTCAAGGCCGATCTCAAATGGGCACCGTCGCCGGCCGGGCTGATGTGGCAACAGACCAACGGCCGCGTCGATCTCGAAGCCGAAGATGGTCAGTTGCGTGCCGTCAAGCCAGGTGCCGGCCGAGTGCTGGGCCTGCTCAACTTCTACGCGCTGCCGCGCCGCCTGCTGCTGAATTTCAGCGACGTCGTCGATGAGGGCCTGGGCTTCGACAACATCAACGGCCACTTCGATCTGGGGGGTGGCGCGGCGACGACCGATGACCTGAAGATCAAGGGGCCATCGGTGAAGATCGACATGGGCGGACGCATCGGGCTGGTCGCGCGCGATTACGATCTGCGTGTGGCGGTCTATCCGGCCGGTCTTTCGTCAGGCGTCACGCTCGGTGCGGCGCTGCTCGGCGGACCGGCGGTCGGCGCGCTGGTGCTGCTGGCGCAGGAAGTGCTCGACAAGCCGCTCGACTCGGTGACGCAGCTGACGTATCACGTATATGGAGGCTGGGACAATCCGCAGTTCGAGAAGATCGATTCGCATGCGGCAGACAAGACGGAGGCGCGCAAGAAATGAACGCGACGATGGCTGCGATCCAGATGAGCAGTGGCGATGATGTGATCGCCAACCTCGAAACCGCCGCGCAGCTGCTGCGCGAGGCGGCCAGCGGCGGCGCGCGGCTCGCCGTGCTGCCCGAAAACTTCGCGTTCATGGGCAAACACGAACGCGACAAGCTGGCCGTCGCCGAAGCCGACGGCAGCGGCACGATTCAGGAGCGGGTCGCCGAACTGGCACGCGAACTCGATCTGTGGATCATCGCCGGCACGCTGCCGATTCGCGTCGACGGTGAAGCGCGCGTCCATGCCTCGTGCTGCGTCTACGACAGCGATGGCGCGCGTGTCGCACGCTATGACAAGATCCATCTGTTCGATATCGACGTGCCGGGCGGCGGCGAGCGCTATCGCGAATCGGCGAGCATCGCGCCGGGTGATCTGCATCCGGTCGTCGTTGACACGCCGGTTGGGCGGGTCGGTTTGTCGGTCTGCTATGACGTGCGCTTCCCC
>DATCXY010000285.1:0-11692 GCA_036570585.1 Solimonas sp.
GATCAGTGCGCCACCCGGAAACACCGTTTTCGGCAGCGCGTTCAAGCCACCCTTGACGATCGCACGCGCGCCATACGAAAGACGCTTGCCGCCTTCCAGATACTTGGCGATGACCGGGTGATGCTTGAAACGCTGGAAGTCGTCGAACGGCGACAGATAAGGATTGGTGTACGACAGATCGACGATCAGGCCGACCACGACCTGGTTGTTTTCCAGGTGATACAGGAACGAGCCGCCGGTGCTGTCAGTGCCGGTGATCGACAGCGGCCAGCCCGCGCCATGCACGACGAGGCCGAGTTCGTGCCTGGACGGATCGACCTCCCAGAGTTCCTTGAGACCGATCGCGTAGTGCTGCGGGTCCGTGCCGTCGGCCAGCTTGTAGCGCTCGATCAGGCGCTTGCCGAGGTGACCGCGGCAACCTTCGGAAAACAGCGTGTACTTGGCACGCAGTTCCATGCCAGGCGTGTAGCCGTCCTTCGGCTGGCCATCGTGACCGACGCCCAGATCGCCGATCTGCACGCCGCGCACGACGTCGCCTTCGATGATGATTTCCTGTGCCGCGAAACCCGGATAGATCTCCACGCCCAGCCCTTCGGCCTGCGTCGCCAGCCAGCGGCAGAGATTGCCCAGCGAGATCACGTAATTCCCATGATTGTGCATGGGTTTGGGGATCATGAAGTCGAGGAAGCGGAACGACTTCTGCGGGCTGTAGAAAAAGTGCAGCTCGTCGCGCTTGACCGGCGCATTGAGCGGCGCGCCAAGTTCCTTCCAGTTCGGGAACAGCTCGTTGAGCGCACGCGGCTCGAGCACCGCGCCGGACAGGATGTGCGCACCAACTTCCGAGCCCTTCTCGACGACGCAGACGCTGATTTCCTGGCCGGATTCAGCGGCGATCTGCTTCAGGCGGCAAGCGGCGGACAATCCGGCCGGGCCGGCTCCCACCACCAACACGTCGTATTCCATGACATCGCGTTCGACGGACATGCGCTCTCTTTTCCTGGCAGCCTGATGGCTGGCTTGGGGCAATTGGGGCCCGACAAAGGGGCGCACATTGTATTACGCGCAGAAAAATGACGCAGCGCCGCATTCACAGCCGGCACTGGCGCAGCGGTCAAAAACCCGCAGGGAAACCCTGAAGAAGGGTCGCGAGCGAAGGCGGATCGCGGCAGGACGGAGCGCAGAAGCCGCGGCGTACACGGAGCACGTGAGGACTTCGCGCGCCGCCCCCGCGCGATCTGCCGAGCGCAGCAGCTTTTCAGGGCTTCCTAAAGGCCCTGCGCGAGCGCCGCGGGCACCAGCACCGGCATATCCAGCAGCATCTGCGCGAACGCCTTGCCCTGCGGGTCGGTGCGCAGACTGGCCGCGCCACCACCGCCGAGGGCGTGTCGCAGCAGGATATTGAGCGAATCGCTGCCCGGCAGCCGCCAGCGCGAGACCTGGCCATCGCGCCCGCCAGCCAGCACGTGCGCGAAATACGCACGCAAGGCGTCGACGCTGAGCGCTGTCTCGATCCACGGCAGGTATTCGGGTTTGCGGGCGATGACACCGATGTTGGCGTGGTCGCCCTTGTCACCGGAACGGGCCAGCGCCAGTTTGATCAGCGGCACGCGCACGGCATCGAGCAGATCGTGCGTCGCGGCCGGCGCGAAGTCCTCACCGTCCGGTGCGACGTGCCCGCCCGTGCGGGGTACGACAACCGCGAAGCGATCCTCGCCGATTGCAACCTCGATCGGCACGCGATCCTTGGCGACCAGCGTCGAGAACAGCTTCGGCACCATCTGCGGCTCCGGTCGCCCGGTGCCGAAATAGCCGGTGAAGCCCGGCGCCATGCCGGTCGCCGCCTGTGCGATCTCGCGTGCGAACAGCTTCAGCGCCTTCGGATTGGCGTGCTGGACGACGATCTTGACGACCACTTCGCGCGTCGCGGCGGCCGCGGCCCGCGCATGCGGACCGTAGCTTTCTTCGGCGCCGATGCAGTGGATATCCACGCCGCTGAAATCACCGAGCTTCTGATCCAGCAACTGGCGGCGGACCTTGTCGACGATCGCGGTCGCCGACGCCCGCCCCTTCTTCGCGGCATCGATGCCGCCGACCATGAACAGCGCGGCGCAGCGCATGCCGGCCGGATAGGTCGCGCTGACTTTGTAAGAGGCGGTCGGCGCCGACCCGCGCGCGCCGGTGAGCCGCACGCGATCGTCACCGTCCTGCGTCAGCTGCACCTGCGTGAAATCGCAGCTCACGTCCGGCAGCAAATACGCGCGCGGATCGCCGATCTCGTAGAGCATCTGTTCGAGCACGGTATGCACCGTCACGCGGCCACCGGTGCCTGCCGGCTTGGTGACGACAAAGCCGCCATCGGCTTCAACCTCGACGATCGGAAAACCCATGTCGGCATAGCCGTCGCGGATCGTCTCCCAGTCCGTGAAGTTGCCGCCGGTGCATTGCGCGCCGCATTCGATGATGTGACCGGCCAGCGAGCCGGCGGCGAGCTTGTCGTAGTCGTCCTCGCGCCAGCCGAATTCGTGCATCAGCGGACCGAGCACCACAGCCGAATCGACACAGCGGCCAGTGACGACCACATCGGCGCCAGCCGCCAGCGCCTGCGCGATCGGGATCGCGCCGAGGTACGCGTTCATCGAGATCGTCGTCGCCGGCAGCGTACGTGCGTCGCCAGCTGCGGGATCGAATTCAACGCAGTCGCCGAATTCCTTCTTGCGCGCGTTCAGATCATCGCCGAGCACGACCGCGACGCGCAGCGCGATGCCGGCTTTCGCCGCGACCTTCTCAAGTGCGGCCTTGCACGCCAGCGGATTGACGCCGCCGGCATTGGCAACGACCTTGATGTTCTGTTCGCGGATGCGCGGCAGCAGCGACGCCATCACGTGTTCGACAAAATCGGTCGCATAGCCGTCATTCGGATCGCGCATGCGCTTGGCCGCCATGATCGACATCGTGATCTCGGCCAGATAATCGAACACCAGGTAATCGAGCGCGCCGCATTCGACGAGCTGCGCCGCTGCGGTGTTGGTGTCACCCCAGAACGCCGAGGCGCAACCGATCCTTACTTTCTTCACCCGCTTCTCCATCATGTTGCGATTGTTGCGCACGAGAATGGGGGTGCCGGCGCGAACAGCGCAAGGACAATTTTGCTTACGCCGGCAACGTGAACGGACGCTAGAACGGCAGCAGCCAGCGCCGCAGCGTAAACAGCACGACTGCCGCCGCGATGCCGGCGACGATGTCGTCGATCATGATGCCGAAGCCGCCGTGCACGCGGCGATCGATCGCGCGGATCGGCCACGGCTTGGCGATATCGAAGACGCGGAACAGCACGAACGCCAGCACGATGCCGGCAATCCAGCCACCCATGCCGGTCGGCGCCAGCCACACCAGCGGCGCCGCGGCGAGCAGATAGCCGACGATCTCGTCGAACACGATGCCGCCGTAATCATGCACGCCAAGCAGACGTGCGCTCGCGCCGCAGATGAAGCAGCCCGCGACAAACAGCAGCGCGGTCGCCGCCACATACGCCGGCCATGGCAGCCACAGCAGCACGAGAAAGAACACGATGCCAACCAGGGTGCCGAAGGTGCCAGGCGCGCGCGGCGCCAGACCGGCGCCGAACCCGAACGCAAGGACGTGTTCCGGTGTTGACCAGATCAGATCAGCAGGCGGCTTCGGAAACGCAGCGGACTTGCCGTGCAGCTTGGTCTCGGACTTCATGAAAAATGGCGGTAGGCGGACATTGGAAGCTCGACCATAGCACCAGCCCCATCGAAAAGCGTGACACCGGAACCCGCCGACACTTTGCCGATCACCGTCAGCGGCACTGCGCCGCAGGCGTGGTGCGCCGCCTCGAGTCGCGGCGGCGGCACGCAAAGACAAAGTTCATAGTCATCACCGCCGGCGAGTTGCAGCGCAAGCCGCGCATCGGCCGGCGCGAGTCGATCAAATGCGCGCGATGCCGGAAATTCGGCGGTGCGGATCTCCGCGCCGACACCACTGGCCGCGCAGATGTGGCCAAGATCGCCAAGCAGTCCATCGGACAGGTCGATCGCCGCATGCGCAATGCCACGCAGCGCAAGACCGGCGGCGTTGCGAGGCGTCGGCCGATCGAGTCGCGCACGCAGGCTGCGCTCATCGTCGATCGATGGACTGTTTCCCTGCTGCCAGTGCCGCAATGCCAGCGCCGCATCACCGAGCGTGCCGGTCACGCAGACCAGATCACCGACCTGCGCCGCGCTGCGCAGCAAGGCGCGTGCTGGCGGGACGGTGCCAAAAGCTGTGATCGTGATCGACAGGGAACCCCGCGTGGTGTCGCCACCGACGAGCGAGATGCCGCCGCTGATCGCGCACTCGCGCAGGCCGGTCGCGAAACCTTGCAACCAGGCCTCGTCTGCTTCGGGCAGGCTCAGGGCGAGCGTGAATGCCGTCGGTTGCGCGCCCATCGCCGCCAGATCGGAGAGGCTGACCGCGAGTGACTTCCAGCCGATGTCCGCAGCGGCCGTCTCGACCGGAAAGTGCTGACCTGAAATCAGGGTATCGGTGGTGACCGCCAGTTGTTCGCCAGCGACCGGCACCAGCAAGGCGCAATCATCGCCGGCACCGAGGGCAATGGCCTCGCCCATGGGCGTCAGCTCCGCGAACCAGCGGCGAATGAGCGCGAACTCATCCATGTGAATTCACTGACGCGTGCCGTTCAACGGCTGCGCATTTCCTGCGGCCGAATAGCATGGGCGAGTTTGTCGAGCACGCCATTGACGAACTTGTAGCCGTCCTCGGCGCCGAACATCTTGGCGAGATTGACCGACTCATTGACGGCAACCTTCCATGGCACGTCCGGGCGATGCTGCAGTTCATAGGCGGCGAGCAGCAGGATCGCATGTTCGACCGGATCGATCTGCGCGATCGGGCGATCGAGATGCGGCGCGATCGCCAGCGTCAGCTCGGTCGCATGCTCGACGATACCGTTCAATAATTCCTCGAAGTATTGCGGATCGGCGCGTCCCAGCCCCTCGTCCTGCTCTCGGAACTGCTTGAGCAAAGTGGCCGGTTCCCCTTCATTGAGCAGCCATTGATAGACGGCCTGCACGGTGACGCGGCGCGCCAGACCGCGACGGCTCTGCGGCAGACTCGGGGCGTTGTCGCTCATGCCAGTTCCTTGCGCAGACGCAGCATTTCGAGCATTGCGGCAGCCGCCTCATAGCCCTTGTTCGATGGTCCAGGACCGGCGCGTTCAACCGCCTGTTCGACCGTATTGACCGTCAACACCCCAAAGCCGATCGGCTTGCCGCTCTGCAGCTGCACATCGATCAGGCCGCGCGCGCATTCGCCGGCGACGTAATCGAAGTGCGGCGTGTCACCGCGGATCACCGCACCGAGCGCGACGACGCCGTCGAAACGGCCGTCGAGCAGCAGCTTCGCAGCCAGCGGAATCTCGTAGGCGCCGGGCGCGCGAAAGAATTCGACATGCTTGCCGGCCACGCCCCAGGCCTTCAAGGCGGCACGCGCGCCAGTGACCAGCGCATCGACGATCTCGACATTCCAGCGCGTCGCGACAATCGCGATGCGCGCATTGGCGAACTCGCCTGCCGCCGGTTTGTCGGGCGTCGCGTAACCGGTCTTCGCATCAGCCGGA
Source organism: Solimonas sp. (assembly GCA_036570585.1). Classification (GTDB taxonomy): domain Bacteria; phylum Pseudomonadota; class Gammaproteobacteria; order Nevskiales; family Nevskiaceae; genus Solimonas. The sequence continues at coordinate 5,639 of DATCXY010000285.1, forward strand.
ATGTGCTGCTTTATTGCTCTGGTTTTGCTCATCAATCGCAGGCCACGTATTCGACCACTTCAAGGCCGAAGCCGGAGATGCCCTGCATGCGCTTGGGCGCCGACAGCACGCGCATCTTGCGCACGCCGAGGTCGGAAAGAATCTGTGCGCCGATGCCATAGGTGCGCAGCAGCGGCCGACCATCATGCAAAGCTTCGCACTGCATGTTCAGCGAGACGATCTGCTGTACCAGATCACGCGAATTCTCGGGTTTGCGCAACAGCACCAGCACACCCGTACCTTCGTCGGCGATGCGCTTGAGTGCACGGCGTAGCGGCCACGCGAAATCCTCATGCTCGACGCCGAGTACATCCTGCAGCGTATTGCGCAGGTGCACGCGTATCAGCGTCGGCGTCGTCGCATCGAGATTGCCCTTGACCATCGCCAGATGCACGGTATTGTCGATCGTGTCCTGATAGGTCACGAGGCGGAAATCGCCGAACTCGGTGCTGACGTGCGTCTCGGCGACGCGCTCGACGGTGTGCTCGTTGTCGAGTCGATAACGAATCAGATCGGCGATCGTGCCGAGCTTGAGACCGTGCTCGCGCGCGAACTTTTCCAGATCCGGACGACGTGCCATCGTGCCGTCCTCGTTGAGGATCTCGACGATCACGGCCGCCGGCTCGACACCCGCCAGACGCGCGAGATCACAGCCCGCCTCGGTATGGCCGGCGCGCGTCAGCACACCACCCGGCTGCGCCATCAGCGGAAAGATATGGCCGGGCTGGACGACATCCTCGGGCTTGGCATCGTGCCGGACCGCGGCCTGCACGGTACGCGCACGATCGTGCGCCGAGATGCCGGTAGTGACGCCCTGCGCGGCCTCGATCGAGACCGTGAACGCGGTCTTGTGATTCTCTTCATTGCGCGAAACCATCTGCGGCAGGCGCAACTGGTGACAACGCTCCTGCGTCAGCGTCAGGCAGATCAGGCCGCGGCCGTAGCGCGCCATGAAATTGATGTCTTCCGGACGCACCATCGACGCGGCCATCAGAATGTCGCCTTCGTTCTCGCGGTTCTCGTCATCCATGAGGATGACCATCTTGCCGGCCTTGAAGTCAGCGAGGATATCCTCGGTCGAATCGAGCTTGCTCGACCGTGCGTCGTCGATATTCGCAATTTTGTTCATGTTCATTCCTCGTGTGCATCCTGCACAGGACGGCGCTTTCCATGGCGCCGACTTTCAAAACAGGCAGATCGCTTATCAAACAGCATCATTTCTACTTTCAAGCAATCGTTCGAGATAGCGGGCAATCAGATCGACTTCGAGATTGACCGCCTGCCCTGGCCGCAAGCCACCCAGCGTGGTCTGGGCCAGCGTGTGGGGAATGATGTTAACGCCAAACCGGTTGGCCTCGACGTCATTGACCGTCAGGCTGACGCCGTTGATGCAGACCGAGCCTTTGCGCGCGACGTAGCGCGCCAATGCCTCAGGCAACTCGAAGCGCATGCGCGTGGAGCGCGCATCCTCATGGCGTTCGAGCAGCGTGCCGATGCCGTCGACATGGCCGACGACCATGTGACCACCGAGTGGCTTGGCCGGCGTCAGCGCGCGTTCGAGATTGACGCCACCACCAACGTTCCAATCGCCGGCCGTCGTCAGGTTCAGCGTCTCGGCCGACAGATCGGCGGTGAAGCTGTCGTCGCCGAATTCGACCGCCGTCAGGCAGACGCCATCGACCGCAATGCTGTCGCCGATCTGCGTACCGGCGAGCAGGCCCGGTGCACGAAACACCATGCGGCGGTCGCCGCCGACCGTGTCGATGCTGACGATGGTGCCTAATGCCTCGATGATGCCGGTGAACACTCAGGACTCCTCGCGACGATGCGGTTTCAGGGTGATGCGCAGATCGCTGCCGACCTGGCGCGCGTCGATGAACTGCAGCGCAATGTGCTGCGAGAGATGTTCGAAGCCAGGCAGCTGCGCAAATGGTCGTGCTTCGTGGCCGAGCAGGATCGGCGCGAAATAGACGATGACGTCATCGACGAGATGTTCGGCAAGAAACGCACCGGCCAGCCGCGACCCGCATTCGAGCAGGACCTCGTTGACGCCGCAGTTCGCCAGCGCCGTCAGCGCTGCCGGCAAGCGAACGCTGCCGTCGTCACTGCAGTCGATTTCGATCGCTTCAACGCCATCCGGCTTCGCCGACGGCTTGCGGCCGACCAGCCAGAAACGCCGCGCATCGCCGTGCCAGACCTTGGCCGTCAGCGGCACGCGCGCCGACGAGTCGAGCACAACGCGATCAGGCTGCCGAAAACCGGCGGGCACGACGCCATCGTCGGCCGGCAAACGCACGGTCAGCTGCGGATCGTCAGCGAGCACGGTCGCGCCACCGGTCATCACGCAACCCGCCGCCGCACGCAGGCGATGCACGTCGGCGCGCGCGTTGGCGCCAGTGATCCACTGACTCTCGCCGCTGGCCATCGCCGTGCGGCCGTCGAGACTCGCGGCCAGCTTCAGCGTCAGCCACGGCCGGCCCCGGGTCATGCGCGAGACGAAGCCGCGATTCAGTTTCCGCGCGTCGGATTCGAGCAGACCGGTTTCAACTTCGATGCCGGCGGCGCGCAGCCTAGCGATACCGCGCCCGGACACTTCGGGGTTCGGATCCGTCATCGCGACCCAGACCTTGCGCACGCCAGCGGCAATCAGCGCATCGGCGCACGGCGGTGTACGGCCGTGATGCGAGCACGGCTCCAGCGTCACGAACAGATCGGCACCACGCGCGCGTTCGCCTGCCATGCGCAGCGCGTGGACTTCGGCATGCGGCTCGCCGGCCCGCAGATGCGCGCCCTCGCCGATCACTTCGCCGTCGCGAACGATGACGCAGCCGACGCGCGGGTTCGGCTGCGTCGTGTAAATGCCATGCTCGGCGAGCCGCAGAGCTTGCGCCATGAATGCTGCAGCGGCGGCCGGTGTCATGACGGGCCGGATCAGCTGTTCTTGCCGCGCCGACGCGTGGCCGCTTCGGCTTCCAGCAACGGCAATTGCGACTTGCGTTCCTCGGCGCTCGGCTGCGCCTGCAAACGCTCGATCTCTTCGCGAAATGCGTTGACATCCTCGAACGCCCGGTAGATCGACGCAAAGCGCACGTAAGCGACGTGATCGAGATCGCGCAGTTCTTCCATCACCCATTCACCGACCTGGCGCGACGGCACGTCGCGATCGCCGGTACCGCGCAGTTTGCGCATCACGCTGTCGACGGCGTGATCGACCATTTCCGGCGACACTGGCCGCTTGTAGATCGCGTGGCCGATGCCTTCGCGCAATTTGTCCTCGCGAAACGGCTCGGGGTCGCCGCTGCGCTTGACGACGTTCGGCATGACCAGCTGCGCACGTTCGAAAGTGGTGAAACGTCCCCCACACTTCTCGCACTCACGACGACGGCGGACCTGCGTGCCATCTTCAGCAAGTCGCGAGTCAACGACGCGGGTGTCCGGCGTCTTGCAGAAAGGACATTGCACGCGAGCCGGCCTTTAGCGGATTGCCTTGAATGGCAATCCGCCCGGCGAACGCCGACCCGCTTGCGGGTCGGAACGGTCGGCCAGACGGACCTTCATCACGCAGCGCCGCGCAGACGCGCGCCGTACACCGGGAACCGCGCGCACAGGGCTTCGACTTCGCCGCGCACCTTGGCGAGCGTGGCATCGACATCGCCGCCGCTGCTCATGGTGTCGACAATGTCGGCAATCCAGCCGGCAACCTGCGCCATCTCGGCTCCCTTGAAGCCGCGTGTGGTGCTGGCCGGTGAGCCGAGCCGCAGGCCCGAGGTCACGAATGGCGACTTCGGATCGTTCGGCACCGAGTTCTTGTTGACGGTGATGTGCGCCTTGCCGAGTGCGGCTTCGGCATCTTTGCCGGTCACGTTCTTGGCGATCAGGTCGAGCAGGAACAGATGATTGTCGGTGCCGTTCGAGACAACCTTGTAGCCGCGATCGAGGAACACCTTGGCCATCGCCCGGGCATTGGCGACCACCTGCTTCTGGTACGTCTTGAAGCTGGGATCGAGCGCTTCCTTGAACGCGACGGCCTTGGCGGCGATCACGTGCATCAGCGGTCCGCCCTGGATGCCGGGGAATACCGCCGACTGGAATTTCTTGTTGAAGTCTTCCGGCTGGCCTTTGGTCAGGATGATGCCGCCGCGCGGGCCGCGCAGGGTTTTGTGCGTGGTGCTGGTAACGACGTGGGCGTGCGGCAGCGGGCTCGGATATTCACCGGCAGCGACCAGACCGGCGACGTGCGCCATGTCGACCCAGAAGTACGCGCCGACCTTGTCGGCGATCTCGCGCATGCGCTGCCAGTCCTTGACGCGCGAGTACGCGGAGAAACCGCCAATCAGCATCTTCGGCTTGGTTTCGAGCGCGATCCGCTCCATCTCGTCGTAATCGATCAGGCCGGTGTCGGTGTCGAGGCCATACGGCACGATCTTGTATTGCTTGCCGGAAAAGTTGGCGGGGTTGCCGTGCGTGAGATGGCCGCCCTGGGCCAGGTTCATGCCCATGACGGTGTCGCCCGGCGATACCAGCGCGAGGAAGATCGCGGCATTGGCCTGCGCGCCGGAATGTGGCTGGACGTTGGCGTAGTCGCAGTCGAACACCTGCTTGATGCGGTCGATCGCCAACTGCTCGGCAATGTCGACGAACTCGCAGCCGCCGTAATAGCGTTTGCCCGGATAGCCTTCGGCATATTTGTTGGTCAGCTGCGAACCCTGCGCTTCCATCACCGCCGGGCTGCAGTAGTTTTCCGACGCGATCAGTTCGATATGCGCTTCCTGACGACCCGCCTCCTGCTGCATGGCGGCGTTCAGTTCGGGGTCGAAGTCAGCGAGACGCGGGGCGCGTTCAAACATGGGCGGTCATCCCTCAAGCGGAGTGGCGGGAAAAGCGGGCGCGTATTCTAGCCGAGACCCCCAGAGCTTGGGTCGCCCAGACCCGTGCTCTCTACCTCTTGTGGCTGGCCGCCGTTTCGGCTCGCCATTGCTCGGCACCGAGGAACACCAGCCGGATCTGACTGATGAAGTTCTCCTCAAGCTCGCGCGCCAGCTGCGGCTGGTCGGCCGGCAGATCGAGAATATCGCTCGCGGCGTTGAGCATGGTGTTGATCACCAGGCTGCAGATCATTTCCAGCGCATCGGTGGGCAGATCGCTGCGATAACCGATCAGCCGCATGTCCTGCGCCATCTCGCGGATGAAATGGCCCACCTCATTGCGGATCGCTTGTCGCATCGTCGGCGAACCCCCATGACGCTCGCTCGCGGCCGTGCGGAAATGCCGCGGGTTGGCGCGCACGTACTGCAGATAGATCGCGACCGAATGGCGAATGATGTCGGTGGTCGGCACGCCGGCCTTGCGCACTTCGCGCAGCAGGCGGCGCAGCGTCAGCCCGCATTCTTCGACCAGCGCCAGTCCCAGTTCGTCCATGTCGCGGAAGTGCCGATAGAACGCGGTCGGTACCACGCCGGCTTCGCGCGTTACTTCACGCAGGCTGATGCTCGGAAAGCTATGACCATCGTTCATCAGCGTCAGTGCCGCATCGAGCAGGCGCTCGCGCGTCATCTGCTTGCGCGCGCCACGGCCAGTGCCCTGGGCTTCAGGGCCGACGACAGCAGATTCGGATTTTTTACGTACGCGCATGTACACAATATAACATCAATTTCAACAATGAGTTAAACGTATATCAACGATCCCTAAAACCATTTCAGTGAACATATGTTGACAAAATGCGGCGGCGCAGCAATTATACGTGCACACTTGTTCACTGACGGATCGCCGATGCCCAGCACCGCCCTGCCTTCCCGCTTTCGCCAACGCGCAGTCCGCGCATTGCAGTCGCCCTGGCTGCATCCGCTGAACGATACCGACGCGCTCAATGAGCTTCTGGCGCTCGCCAATCCGCGTTGGTCGCTGACCGAGATCCGCGCCGAAGTCATCGCCCGCGAACAACAGACTGCCGATGCCGTCAGCTTCTGGCTGCGCCCGAACCGGTTGTGGAAAGGGTTCCGCGCCGGTCAGCACGTG
>DATCXY010000286.1:0-3130 GCA_036570585.1 Solimonas sp.
AGTTGGAAGTCCTGTTCGGTCTCGCCCGGAAAGCCGACGATGAACGTGCTGCGGATACTCAGGTCCGGACAGATGCTGCGCCAGGCGCGGATGCGCTTGAGCGTGTCTTCGCTCGCCGCCGGACGCTTCATCGCCTTGAGCACGCGTGTCGACGCATGCTGGAACGGCACGTCGAGATACGGCAGCACCTTGCGCTCGGCCATCAGCGGCATGATGTGGTCGACGTGCGGGTACGGATAGACGTAATGCAGACGCACCCACGCGCCGAGTTCCGACAGCCCTTCGCAAAGCCCGAGCATGCGCGTCTCGTATTCGCGGTCGCGCCACTGGCCCTTCGCGTACTTGAGATCGGCGCCGTAGGCCGAGGTGTCCTGCGAGATCACCAGCAGTTCCTGCACGCCGGACTTCACCAGCTTCTCGGCTTCGCGCAACACATCGCCGACCGGGCGCGACGACAGCTTGCCGCGCATCGACGGGATGATGCAGAAGCTGCACTTGTGATTGCAGCCTTCGGAAATCTTCAGATACGCGTAGTGCTTCGGCGTCAGCTTGATGCCCTGCGGCGGCAGCAGATCAAGGAACGGATCGTGCGCCGGCGGCACCACCGCATGCACCGCGTTCATTACCGAGCTGTAGTCCTGCGGGCCGCTGACCGACAACACGTCGGGAAACTTGGCGCGGATGATGTTGCTCTTCGGGCCGGCGCCGAGGCAGCCGGTGACGACGACCTTGCCGTTCTCCGCCATCGCTTCGCCGATCGCGTCGAGCGATTCCTCGACCGCGGCATCGATGAACCCGCAGGTATTGATGACGACCACGTCGGCCGCGTCATAGGTCGGCGTCGTCTCGTAACCCTCGGCACGCAGCTGCGTGAGGATGCGCTCGGAATCGACCAGCGCTTTCGGGCAGCCCAGCGAGACAAAACCGACTTTCGGGGTGACAACGGATTTTTTGGCGGCGCCGGCGGAACGGCGGGCGGCGGGCGTGCGGGCCATGGGCGTGACAGACAGTGACAACGAAGGGGGCGCATTCTAGCGGTTTGCGCGAAACCGCGGCCTGACGGCGTTTGCGCTAGGCGAACAGCCTGCCGGCATAGACGCCGAGACCGCGGGCGACGCTGGCGAATTTGTCGCCGCCAACGGCGACGCTGCCGGGGAATGCCGCCGCAATGGCCTCGCGCAGAAGGCGGATGCCGGTCGAACCACCGGTGAAATAAACGGCATCGATCTGCGTCGCGGGGACGCCGGCATCACCGGCGGTCTGCAACGCCGCCGCGACGATCCGCTCGACCGGCACGCCGATCGCGCGGCGCAGGATCGCATCGTCGATCGCGACCTGCAGGCCCGGTTCGATGAACGAGAGATCGAGCGTGCTGGCAGCGCCGTCGGCGGCCGCGACCTTCGCGTCCTCGACCAGCCCGGCGATGCGATGACCGTCGCGTTCACGCAGCACGCGCATCAGTCGTCGATGCAGGGTCGCGTCGGCGAAGAACGGGCGCAGGGTTTCGGCTTCCGCCAGCGCGCGCAGCGAGTACAGGAAATTGATGCGGTGCCAGGTCGCCAGCTCGAAGTAGACGTGTGACGGCACCGGCTTGCCGCTGGGACTGATGCTGCCGAGGCCGAGACTCGGCATCGCCGATGCGAGGCTGAGCTGCTGGTCGAAGTCGGTGCCGGCGATATGCACGCCGCAATTGGCGAGCACGTCGGCGCTGCGGTCGAGGTGCGATGCACGCTCGGGACCGAGACGGATCAGTGAAAAGTCCGAGGTGCCGCCGCCGATATCGGCGACCAGCACCAGGGTTTCACGCGATAGCGTCAGTTCGTAATCGAGCGCGGCGGCGATCGGCTCGTACTGGAAATGCACTTCGCTGAAGCCGACTTGATGTGCGATGTCCGCCAGCGTGGCCGCAGCCAGCTGATCGCGCTCGGCGTTGTCGTCGACGAAGAACACCGGCCGACCCAGCACGACGCGATCGATCGACGACTCGGTGTGTGCCTGCGCGGTGTGGCGCAGATGCTGCAGGAAGCCGGCGATGATCTCGCGGTAGGCCAGCGGTTTGCCGTTGACGAGCGTGGTTTCCGAGATCAGTTCGCTGCCGAGCAGACTCTTCAGCGAGCGCAGCAGTCGGCCATCGAAGCCGCCCTGGTATTCCGCGATCGCCTGACGGCCGAACACGGTGCTGCGTTCGTCGGCGTTGTAGAACACCGCGGTCGGGATCGTGTGCTTGTCCTGTTCGAGCGCAATCAGTGTGCGATGCGTGCCGAAACCGGTGCAGACCGCAGAGTTGGACGTGCCGAAATCGATGGCAGCGTAGGGCGTCATGTTTGCCGTGATAAGCGCGCTGCACGGATCGCGGCGCGTAAAAAGGGCCGCGAGTCTAGCGTGCCGGGCGTCGAGTGCAAGCGCACGCCGGGTCAGGCTGCGTGCATTTCCCCGGCCAGTTTTGCGATCAGCGCTGCTGCGCACATCACGCGCGCCATTGCTGCGGCTTGTCCTGCCCAATGCGCCGCGAATTGCGCGGAGCCTTGCGCGCGCGCCGCGGCATTCAGCGCCTTGCCGGCGTCGTACGCAATCGGATAGTCGGGTAGCGGCGGATGAGAGGACGCGCCGGCTTCACGCATGAAGCGATGGACGATGCCGCGCGCCGGCCGACCGGAGATCACCGACGTGATCTCGGTGCGTACGCCGGGGTCGAGCAGCGCCGCGCGATAGGACGCGTCGGCTGCGGATTCCGGGCAGACTACGAAGGCGGTGCCGAGTTGTGCGCCGATTGCCCCAAGTGTCGTGACCGCACGAATGCCGTCGCCGTCCATGATTCCGCCTGCGGCAATTACCGGCAGCGGACTTTGTCTGGACAGAAGACGTGTCAGTGCCAGCGTGCCGATCAGTGGATCGTGCGCCGGTTCGAACACGCCGCGATGACCACCGGCCTCGACGCCCTGCGCGACGATGGCGTCGATGCCGGCTTCTGCTGCGACGCGTGCCTCGTCGGGATTCGTCACGGTCGCCAGCAAGACGATGCCGGCCTGCTTGAGCGCGGCGATGTAGGCGGGCGGCGGCAGGTCGAAATGAAAACTGAGCACGGCCGGCTTTTCGGCCAGCAGCATTGCCAGCATTGCGTCGTCGACGA
>DATCXY010000287.1:0-5424 GCA_036570585.1 Solimonas sp.
CGACGACGGTCGCGGTGCCGCTGATATAGGCGCCGGCCTTGGAGGCCAGCAGTAGCAGTGCGCCGTCGAGTTCGTGCTGTTCGCCGAAGCGTTGTGAAGGGACACGGCTGCGCAGCCGCTGACCCGCGTCGCTGGCCAGAAAATCGCGATTCAGATCGGTGGCGATGTAGCCGGGTGCGATGGCATTGACGCGGATGCCGAAGCGCGCAAGTTCCAGTGCCAGCACCTTGGTCAGATGCTTCACGCCCGCTTTCGAGACCGTGTACGGCACGACGCCGGGGGAGACGCGACTGGCGTAGATCGAACTGATGTTGATGATGCTGCCAGGACGCTGGGCGGCGACCAGGCGTCTCGCCGCTTCCTGCGCGACCAGCCAGCTGCCATCGAGATTGGTCTTCATCACCGTCGACCAGTCGTCGTCGGTGTAGTCGAGCACGCGCCTGGTTGCGGTCACACCGGCGTTGTTGACGATGAGATCGAGCGGACCGAGTTTGTCGCTGGCCTCATCCAGTGCGGCGATGACACTGGCACGCTGGCCGACATCGAGATTGACCGCGACGGCCGTGCCGCCCGTCGCCGTGATCTCGTCGACCAGTTCCGCCAATTTGTCCGCGCGCCGCGCGCCGACCGCGACCGCCGCACCGGCCTTGGCCAGCGTCAGCGCAAAGTGGCGACCGAGACCGCTCGATGCGCCGGTGACCAGCGCGTGATGGCCCGACAGATCGAACAGCGCGTTGGCGAAGTTGTCTTTCATGGCTCAGTGCTGGCCGCCGAGAATCTTCTTGGCGATGCTCCAGCGATGTACCTCGCTGGGGCCGTCGTAAATCCGAAACGCGCGCATGTCCTTGAAGATGCGCATGACGATGGTCTCCGAGGTCACGCCCTGACCGCCGAGCATCTGCACGCAGCGATCGACCACGCGCCAGACCGCTTCGGAGACGAAGACCTTGCTCATGCTCGATTCGAGATTGCCGCGGCTGCCCTGATCGAGCATCCAGGCCGTGTGCCAGATCGACAGGCGCGAGGACTGCAGATCGAGTTCGTTGTCGGCCAGCATGAAGCCGACGCCCTCGTGTTCGCCGAGCGCCTTGCCGAACGCCTGACGCTTGCGCACGTAAGCCAGCGCCACCTCGTGCGCGCGCCGTGCCTGGCCGAGCCAGCGCATGCAGTGCGTCAGCCGCGCCGGCGCCAGACGGATCTGCGCATAACGAAAACCCTTGCCGATCTCGCCGAGCACATCACTTGCCGGCACCCGCAGGTTCTCGAAATGCAGCACGCCATGGCCGCCGGTAAAACACGAGTCCAGAGAATCCATCAGCCGTTCGAGACGGATGCCCGGCTGGTTCATGTCGGCGAGGAACATCGTCGCCGAACCGTCTTCCATCTTCGCCATGACGATGGCGAAGGCCGCGCCTTCCGCGCCCGTGATGAACCACTTGGTGCCGCTGATCAGATAGTCATCGCCGTCCCGTACCGCCAGGGTCTGCAGCATCGACGGATCGGCGCCGGCGCCGGGCGAGGGCTCGGTCATCGCAAAGCACGAACGTGTACGACCTTCGATCAGCGGCTTCAGCCAGCGCGTCTTCTGCGCGTCGGTCGCCACCACTTCCATCAGATGGATGTTGCCTTCGTCCGGGGCATGGATATTCAGTGCGACCGGACCGAGCGGCGAATAGCCGGCTTCCTCGAAGACAATCGCCTTTTCGACGTGGGTGAGGCCCAGACCGCCGAGTTCGACCGACGCATGCGGCGTCAGCAGGCCGGCGCGGCGTGCACGCGCGACCAGCTCGGCGCGCAGTGCTTCACTCGGACCATGCGCGCTCTGGCGAGGATCGTTTTCAAGCGGGATCACCTCATCGGCAATGAACGCGCGCGTGCGCTGTTGCAGCTCGACGAGTTTCGGGGATAACGAAAAATCCATCAGATCGGGTCCGTTCAGAAGTAGCGGTCGGCAGAAACGTCGAGCGCCAGACCCATCAGGTCCTCGGCGATGCTCGCGAACTGCTCGTAGCGCGGGTCGGAGGTCGCGCCCGAGCGAAAGCGCAGATGCAGCTGCTGCAGGATCACCGCGGTCTTGAACATCGCCAGCACGCGGTGGAAGCGAAAATCCGACACATCGAAACCGGTTGCCTGGACGTAGGCATCGACGACCTCGCGACGTGTCATGAAGCCCGGCTGTGCGGTCGGCATCTGCTGCAACGCATGCATCACCGGCGGGTCATCGGGCTGCGTCCACCAGGACAGCAGGGCCGCGAGATCGAACAGACCATCACCGCGCGTGCCCTGATCCCAGTCGACGACCGCGACCGGCGCGAGCGTCTCGGGCGACAGCAGGATGTTGTCGAGCTTGTAGTCGTTGTGCAGCAGCACGATGTTTTGATCCGGCACCACGTTCGCGCGCATCCAGCGGCTCAGCTCCACGATCAGCGCGTCGGTGCGCGCACGACCCCAGTCCGAGGTCGCCAGTGTCGCGCGCTTGATCCAGCCTTCGACCGCGCGATTGAGGAAGCCCTGCGGCTTGCCGAGATCGCCGAGGCCGACCGCGTCCGGATCGAGGCGGTGCAGTTTGGCGAGCACGTCGACCATCATCGTGCTGAGCTGATGGCCGATCGCGGCGTCGCCGGCAAACGGCGCGGGCAACTGATCGCGCACCGACAGGCCGCGGCGGAATTCGCTGATCTGGAATGGCGCACCGAGCACCGACCCATCCGTGCACAGATGCAGTGCGCGTGGCGCGAGCGGAAAGCTCGGACCGATGTGCGAGAGGATCCTGGCCTCGCGCGCCATGTCGTAGGCGCCGGGTGGCAGGGGGCCCATCGGCGGACGACGCAGCACCGCCTCGTGGTCGTCGATCATCACCAGATAATTGAGATTGGCGAAGCCGCCGGCGAATTGTCGCGGTGCCGGCTCGATCTCGAGCGTGAGGCCGTGGCCCGCCAGGTAGTCCCGTAGCCGCGGCCAGTCTTGTGCGACCGTGTCGGCGGCGCTGCGCAGCTGGACGGTGGCGGTGCTCGCGCTCATTCAGCGCCCCTTGAATTCGGCGGCGCGACGCTCACCGAACGCCGCCACGCCTTCGGCAAAATCTGCGGTGCCGACCAGCAGCGCCTGTGTGTCGGCTTCCCACGCAAGCATCGTGTCGAGTGACATCGGCAGTCGCGAGAGGACTGCTTTGGTCGTCGCCACCGTCGCCGGCGGCAGGGCGGCAAGCTTCTCGGCGAGCGCGATCGCTGTCGACAACACTTGGCCGGGTTCGGCAAGACGATCGGCGAGGCCGATGGCCTTGGCCTGTTCGCCCTTGACCGGGTCGCAGAACATCAGGATTTCGCGCGTCATGCCGATGCCGACACGCTGCGGCAGGCTCCACATCAGACCATAATCCGGCGTCAGGCCGATGCGGCCGAAGGCGGCACCGAAGCTGCTGTTGGCATCGACGACCACAAAATCGCACGCCATTGCCAGCGAAAAGCCGGCGCCGAACGCGCTGCCTTGCACCGCCGCGACCACCGGCAGACGGCCGCCGCTGAGCAGATGCACGCTGCGCTGGCCGGTTCTCATCGCGCTGCGCATCTGCAAGGCGGGAACCGACAGATCGCCGAGATCGCCACCGGCGCTGAAGTGTTCGCCGCCGGTGAGCACGAATGCACGCAGCGTTTCGTCGTCCTGCAATTCGGCGAGCGTCTGCGCGAGCGCGGACGACAGGGCCTGACTCAAGGCGTTGCGCTTGCGCGGCTGATTGAGGGTCACGATGGCCACGCTATCGCGGCGCTCGACAAGTACAAGGTCGCTCACGTTTTCTCCGGGAGATTTTCTGGATGTCCCTTTTCAGGGTGGCCGTTGACGAGTTATTGAAGCTTCAGTATAAGTTGCGTGTCGCTAACAAGTAAATAATCCTGATGCCTGATTCTGTTCCCGCCCGCCGCACCCAGGAAGAGCGCACTGCGCTGTCCGATCAGCGCATGACGGACGCGGCGGTCGCGTTGATCGTCGAGCACGGCATCGCCGCAGCGACCCTGGCGGCGATCGGCGAGCGGGCCGGCTATTCGCGCGGGCTGGTCACGCACCGCTTCGGAACCAAGGCCAGGTTGCTCGCGCATCTGCACGACACTTTCGTCGCGGACTGGATTGGCCGCGTACAACAGGCGGTCGGGGAACACAGTGGTGTCGAGGCATTGAGCCGCGTCGCCGACGCCTTGTATGGCTTTATCGAAGAAGCGCCGGACGAGATGCGTGCGATGTATCTGCTGCGCTACGCGAGCATCGATCCCGGCGCGCAATTCCGTACCAACGTCGCCAAGGCGCACAAGGCGCAACGTCGCGACGTGCAGCGCTGGATCGAGGGCGGACAGAAAGCCGGCACCGTAGCCAAACGCGTCGACGCCGCACTGGCTTCCGAATTGTTCTGCGCCACGGTCGACGGCCTGATTTACCGCTGGCTGGTGAATCCAAAAATCGCGAGTCGTGAACTTCATGAACTGCTCAAAAAGCAGATCACGCTCGCGATCGCCATCCGCGCGCGCGACTGATTCGATTCAGCGTGCGATGAGAAAGCCGCGACTTCCCGCGTGCATGACCGCGATCTGTCGCGGGCGCGCCAACCCGACAATCGAGGAGATTTGAAGCAGATGAAGGCCAGCTATCAGGGAAGCAGTATCCGCGTGCAAACGCTTGGCGATGGTTTCGCGGAGCTCTGCTTCGATCGCGAGGGCGAATCGATCAACAAGCTCGATGGCCGGACGATGACGCAACTCGCCGAGGCGGTCGCGACACTGGCCGCCGATGCCGAACTGCGTGGCGTGTTGATCACCAGTGCCAAGGACGTGTTCATCGTCGGCGCCGATATCACCGAGTTCGGCGAGAGCTTCAAGCTGGCACCAAAGGATCTGGTTGCGCTCAACATGCGATCGAACGACGCGCTGCTGGCGATCGAGGCGCTGGAGGTTCCGGTGGTCGTGGCGATCAACGGCTTCGCGCTCGGCGGCGGTCTTGAACTCGCGCTGGCCGGTGACTATCGCGTGATGTCGGCAACCGCGATGGTCGGATTGCCGGAGGTGAAGCTGGGTTTGTTCCCGGGCTTGGGCGGCACCGTGCGGCTGGCTCGTGTCGCCGGCGCACCGCTGGCGATCGACTGGATCACAGGCGGTGCGCCGGCGAAGGCGCCCGCCGCGCTTGCCGTCGGTGTTGTCGATGCGGTGAGCGCGCCGGAAGCATTGCGTGGCGCGGCACTGGACAAGCTTCGCGAAGCGACGGCATCGATCGACTGGCGGGTACGCCGCAAGGCCAAGGCAAGCGCGCTGCCGCTCGGCGCCGATGAGGCCAAGGCCCTGTTTGACGAGGCCAAGGCAAAGCTCCTCAAGCGCGCCGCGCCGCATCAGCCGGCGGCACTTTCCGCAGTCGAACTGATGGAAGTCTGCGCGCCGCTCGGCG